>JAFQOB010000091.1 GCA_017395725.1 Clostridia bacterium | reverse complement strand
CGGGATTTCCTACCGATATGGGACCACAGATGTGCGTTTTGATGTGTCAGGCACACGGTGTGAGCTTGCTTAACGAAGGAATCTTCTCGAACAGATTCAGATACGTTGACGAGCTTCGCAGAATGGGCGCTTGTATAAAGGTTGATGACAGAACGGCTATAATTGAAGGCGGTCAGCCTTTATCTGCGGCTAATCTTCGTGCGGTTGATTTAAGAGCCGGAGCCGCTGTAGTACTTGCAGGACTTATTGCAAACGGCAGAACTGAAATTGAGGATATCTATCACATAGAACGTGGATATGACAACTTGGTTGAAAAGCTTCGCGGTGTCGGTGCTAATATCAAGAAGGTTGTTCTTCCCGACCCCTCCACTTACGAAAAAGCATTATAAAATATAAAATGATGGCAAAACAGCCATCATTTTTTTATGAGAAAATTAAGATTCTATTAAATGTATTGATTGAGGCAAAATAATATGATACAATTACTTCTAACGAATGAGATGTTTGTATAGCTAATAATCAGGGGGAATCAGGTATGAAAAAGAAAATACTTTGGGCTATAGTTATAGTATTTCTTGTGTTTGTGTTGTCTGTAATGTGGTATTATAATTTGTTACCTAAAAAAACGTATACAGCCGAGTATTTTGATATAGATACAGTGAAGAGCACCGTTGACTTGAACGGTAACGGCGTAGACGATTACCGTGATATTATGCTTGGTGCAAGACTTGATGCAAAGAACCGTCCGAAATATGACGGGGCATATCAAGCCGGAGGTTATCCGCCCGATAATATCGGTGTTTGTACAGATGTTGTATGGAGAGCGTTTAAAAATGCGGGATATTGTCTTAAAGATATGGTTGATAAAGACGTTGAAAAAAGATTAGATGATTATACCAATATAGAGAAACCCGATAAGAATATTGACTTTCGCAGAGTTAAGAATCTACGCGTGTTTTTTGAAGAATATTCCATATCATTTACTCTTGATATAGAAAAGGTTGCCGATTGGCAACCGGGAGATATAGTTATATTTGGAAATGATAAGCATATCGGAATTGTATCGGATAAGCGAAACAGAAAGGGTCAGCCATACATTATACATAACGGGGGACAACCCAATCGGGAAGAGGATTTTTTATGGAAATCAGAGGTTACGGGACACTACCGTTTTGATGCATCAAAAATAGATGACGAAGTAATTGTCAGTTGGCAGTAAGAAAAAGGCTGTGTAAAATTCACACAGCCTTTTTTTATTTTGTTTTAAAAATAGCTATTACACCATCTTTATGAAGTGTTTCTTTGTATTCGTCGCTATTGTTCTTTTTAAAAGTATCATAATCTTCGGTATCCCACCTTAAATCAAATACTACGTAATCTGTTTCTTTATCTGAATAATCATATTGGTATACTATATCTCTGTTCCAAAGTGCAGGAATGAAAAAGGTTGAGGATTTGATGCTCTTGTCTTTGGGAATTGTGTCAATGGCTTCGTTAATAGTATCGACCATGTGCTTTTCGTTTTTGTAGGTTTTTATTGCATCCATTCTATGCAGATTAACAGACGAAAAGAATATGAGAGAAGAACAAATACCGCAAAGCAACAATCTTTTTGCATATTTTGGGTTAAGCTCACTTAGATTAATTAAAGTGACGTAGAAGAGAAATGCTACAGTTGCGTAAGTATATTGAAAGCCTATATCGTACTGATATTTATACTCGGTCATAAGATTAATTAGAATCATCGGCAGTAGCAATATAAGACTTGAAGGCTTCTTTATGGCAAACGGAAGTAATGCCATTGGAACGAGCATAAGTATAAGAAACTCGAGTTTTTCGATTTTCAGCAGTTGGTCAAATAGGTATGCGGGATTTTTTATAATATTTATTACAACACTGTAGATTGAGCCGCCCTCTTCAAAGATAAAATTATCATATCTATACGCCATAATACCTTGGCCGTATATAGACATAAGCTTGGTTACAACAGCGAAGTATAAAACGGAAATACAACAGAGTATACCGCCTTTTAGTTTGCTCTTGTTTGAGAATAACAGATAAAGACCAAAGAAAAGAACGTATACAGGCGCATCTTCCTTAACCATCATAGTAAGTAAGGCGAAAATGTATGTAGGAATTGATTTTCCTTTTTCAGCAAAATAGAACATTCCCAAAAGCAGAACTGTAAGGAAACAGTTCTCGTGGAAATAATAGAAATTGTTTGCAATTACCGTCGGGTGAAGAACGTATATTATAACAACTGCAAGTGTTTTGTTGTCGGATAATTGGAAATGTTTTGCAAGTTTATATATAGGCAATACTCCTAATGCAACCACAAATGCCTGAAGGGCAAGAATTGTTGAGGGATGAGGAAAAATCCAATAGAACGGCAGTCCAAGATAAAGTATGGGTGAAAAATGTACGGCGAAATGGGATAAGAGCATATCTCTTTCGCAAGTTGTAAAGGGAACTAACGTTTTTGACAAATAGTGATACATCTGCGAAAAAATACCGAAGTCAAAATTTGGAGTTCTGTGATTTAAAAATTTGATTATTGTTATACCGCCGATAAACAAAGTTAATAAAGCTCCCAAAATAACGCAGAGGGTAATAATTATTTTTTTGTTTATTACAGGGAAATTCAAATTATTGGCAAAGTAAAATATTAATCCCCCTATAACCAAAGAGGAAACAAGTGCAAAATAAATATTCCTATCTTGATTGTTTGTTACATAAAAAAGTAAGGTGGAAACTAAAATAATAGAATAAGAATTTAACTTCTCGGGAAGTAACAGTATCAAAAGAAAAAAAAGCAATAAGGCGGAGAAAAAATATCCGCCAAATGAAATGCTGTTGAAATAATCGGCTGAATCAAATTTGTATTGAGAGAAAGCCGTAGTAAAAAATGATACCGTTATAATCGAAAGAATGATTTTTGAAACAATATTACTATAGGTGAGATTGGTTAACTTGTTCTTTAAAAAGTTAGGCATATTTTTAATCCCTTATTACATTTAGTATATACAATATGATATCATTTTTAGCTATATATGTCAACAAATAGTAATACAAATATACTTTTATTTTTTGTGAGAGGGCGGAGAGGTGGGAACGTTCATCATTTCAGAAAGATTTTCCGCTTTTTCGTTTGAATCTGAAATATAAGGATTATAACCTGTCCAGTCGGTAGCAGAGGCGGGAGGTGTTTT
>JAFQOB010000090.1 GCA_017395725.1 Clostridia bacterium | reverse complement strand
TTCTCCTTTGGATTAGGGGATAAAAACTTATTCTTCTTCGTGTCCCAACTCTTTATTCATCTTTGCAAGAGTCTTCTTGTCAAGGTTATAAACAAGACCGAGTCCTACAAACTGAAGAATAGCCGAGAAAAGGAAGGTTGCCGCAACAATGTAACGCATATTAACTGCGACTTCCCAAAGCTGATTACCTTCATTCTTACCAACGTAACCGAAAGCAACCATAATTACGAGTATAAGTGAGGGACCAATACCCTGAGCAAGTTTACGGAAGAAGGAGTGGAGTGAGTAAACAGTGCCCTCTTCACGAGTACCGAACTTCCATTCGTTGTAGTCAATAGCATCGCCCATCATAGCCCAGGATACTGTAGAGTAAATACCAAGACCGAGGGAGAAGAAAAGCTGACAAATAATATAGATAACAAGGTCAAGATTTGTATTATCGGGAGTGATAATAAATAAGCCAAGACCTGCAACTATTGATACGATAGAACCGAAAGTAGCAAGTTCTTTCTTACCGTATTTTGCAACTGCGTTACGTGCAAGAGGAGTAAATACAACAATCGGAATCATAGCGAAAAGCTGAACTATACCCGAAATCTGTACGTTCTTAAAATATGACTGGAAAATAACGGTTACAGCCGTTGTTGCGCCCTGCATACCGATAAACATACCCATTGCCGCGATGGTAGCTCCAACTGCGGGACGGTTTTTCATAAAGTTACCAAATGCCTTAAATACGTTAAACTTAGGCGCTTCTTCGCCTACAGCCACGTCCGTATCAACACGGATAGTGGTGTTTCTTATCATAAACTGGAAGCATATAAATCCGAGAGCACCCATAATGAGAGCCGCGATAAATACACGTTCGCCGATAAGATTGTTGTCTTTATCATAAATAATAAAAGGCAAAATAACCATAGGAAGCATATTACCAAAAATAGAACCGATTGAACGCCATGCGGAAAGAGATGCTCTGTCCTTAACGTCATTGGAAATAAGAGAAAGGAGTGAGCCGTAAGGTACATTTGCTATAGTATAGAACGCATCCCATACAACGTAACCTGCAATAAAGATTATAAACTTAGCCCACGTGGGAGCGTTCGGGAAAGGCAAGAAGCAGCACGCTCCGCCAACAATAAGACCGAGCGAACCTGCCCAGATGTAAGCCAAAAACTTGTTTCTCTTATACTGATGCTTGTCCGAGTCAATTATAGAACCGATTAGCGGGTCGTTTATGGCATCCCATATCTGCACGATAACAAGAAGAAGTGCATACCACAAATCCATTCCCATAAACTGAGTCCAGAAAATCGACATTGTGCCTTTAAGAGCAAAGCTCATATTACAGCCAAGGTCTCCCATAGCATAAGCGATACTGTCGCGAATGCCAAACTTGCGATGCCCGTTGGCATCAAGTTTTGTTTCTTTTTTCACAATGAAATCTCCTTTTTAACATTTTAATTTGAGAATTTTTATTCTCCCTATAATTTTTTGATATATCATCCATTTTTTAGTTCCGTTTTGTCCATAAGTATCATTATTTGCCTTGACTTTGACGGAGTTTGGTTATACAATTAGTATGGAAGATTTGCATACATATTATTATTTTGTATGGTTTTTATTTTAATTCAAGTAAACATATAAAAAGGAGAAAGATTATGAAACTTAATCCAATGCGTCAAAAGGTTGTTGACTATATGAAGTCAATGGCAGCACTTCAATGGACCCCCGAAGAAGATTTTGTTGTTTACAACTCCGGAAAAAACGGTTGCACAAGAATGCTTAGCGTTTTTCAGGCAGGTAAAACCTATTTTGGTCCTCCCTATATAAATGCCAATATGACTACAAAAGAAGCTTTTAACGAAAAACGCAAGGGTGCATATATTCCCTTTACAGGAACAAGAGAACAGCTCGACAGTATAAAATCACCTGCTGACCTTGAAGCTATCGGCGGCGAAATTCTTGAATCAGCTATTCAAAATGCATTTACATTCCCCGGAAACGACTGCATAGGCTCTGTTCTTCTTGCTTGGAACAACGTTATTAACAACAGAGCACAGGTTCAAAAATTGCAGTGGTGCTTCACCACCATTCCAACTCATAACTACGGTGTTATCCCCGTAGGCGAATACGACTACAGCGACTGCTGTGAAAATGAATCCAAGGAAATGTGCTTAAAAAACGGCGAACAGGTTATGGCAAAAGCATATACACATCTCCAGCCCGGCGATGCTGTATCTCACGTTAGCGCTAAGGGAAGCCATATTCGTATGGTTGTAGGTTACCCCCACGTCGAATATACAAAAGACGAAAACGGTAATGAAATAATTGACCTTGAAAACAGCTACGTAACCTCTCTCGACCAAGCAGGCGGAGCCCCTGTACGCTTTATCCTCGGAACCTGTATGTCTTCTATGCAGACTATTACAGACAAGTTCTCCAAGCTCTACAAGGAAGGCTCTTTGCCTGTTACTATCCCTGAACTTGTTGCGGGTGAAAACGAGCAGGAAAACACATATATCGAAGACTT
>JAFQOB010000089.1 GCA_017395725.1 Clostridia bacterium | reverse complement strand
GTCGGGGACACTAGATCCTAAGTCTAGCGCGTCTGCCAATTCCGCCACACCCGCATATTTAGGTTAAAAGTAATAGTGAATAGTGAAAAAGTAGTAGTCTCACTAAACTCGACCTCGCTATTCTATCATACTTTTTCTCTTATGTCAAGTTAATATCGCGCATCTCTTTTTTCCTATTTTTTTAAAAAAGTTAAAAATAGACCTTGACTTTCTTTGACCTTTGTGCTATAATGCAATCAAGAAAGAAAGTCAAAGAAAGTCAAAGTCAATAGAAAGGAGGCTTTTAAATGCTTATATCAGACGCTATTGCAAAGTTAATCGAAGAAATGATAAATGAGGGCGAGGGCGCCGCTGAAATTAAACGAAATGACCTTGCAGGTCAGCTCGGCTGCGTACCAAGTCAGATAAATTACGTAATCACTTCACGTTTCACTCCCGAGAGGGGATACATTATCGAAAGCCGTCGGGGCGGCGGTGGTTACATTCGAATCATTCGAAAACAAATGGGGAAAGACGAATATCTTATGCATTTCCTCTACGCTATCGGTGATTCCATAGACGAAAAAGAATCTGTCGCCTTTCTCGGTAATCTTCTCGACCAGGAAGTAATATCCGAAAGGGAATACGTCTTACTAGGCAGTACGATATCAAATACTGCCTTAAGTAAATTGCCTTCGCCTATAAGAAATTCTGTCAGGGCTGACATCTTGCGACACATTATTCTTAGACTTATGAAGTAGAATAAATTGTGCTGTGTTAATGGGGGCCTTCGGCTGCGGTGGTATTAAACGCCTATGCCCAAGATGACTTTTGTGTTTTTATACTATGTGATTTTTTGTATTTCCGGACAGTCGAGGACGCCTGTCCCTACATTGAGATTACACAGAATAATTTATGAATAAAGTTTTTTAATAGTGTGGGAAGCGTTATTTTATAAAAAGTTCCCACGAAAATATTTAAAGTTTCAAATGGAGGTAAATAATATGCTTTGTCAAAATTGTGGAAAATATAATGCTGAAATCTATTACAAACAAACTATCAACGGTCAAACAAAAGAATATGCACTTTGTTCAAAATGTGCTGAACAGTTAAAAAAAGAGGGTAAACTCAATATAAAAATGCCTTCTCTCTTTGATGATTTTGATTTTGGTGGCGGTTCGGGAAGCTTCTTTGGATTTAACGACCTGTTCGGTTTGCCATACAACAAGCAGGCAAAAATTGCTGAAAAGAAAAAATGCACTCTTTGTGCATCAACCTTTGATGACCTTGTAAAGAACGGTAAGGTAGGCTGTGCAAAATGCTACGAAATCTTTGCCGACGAGCTTAACACAAGCGTAGAAAGCATACACGGCAAGGCTAAATATATGGGTAAAAAGCCCAAAAAATACAAAGCTAAAGAAACCAAAGAGGACAAAATAAAAGAATTAAAAGCGCAAATGAAGGCTGCTATCAAATCTCAGGAATTTGAAAAAGCGGCGGTTCTTCGTGATGAAATTCGTGCGCTTGAAAACGATAACTAAGGAGGGGATAATCTATGGCTTGGTATAACACTGTAGGAAAAGAAAATGACGTTGTAGTCAGCTCACGTATCCGATTTGCAAGAAATATTGCTGACTATCCCTTTGATTCTAAGCTCGACGATACTTCGGCTAATGAAATAATAGAAAAAGTTACTTCTGCTCTCGGAAGTGATTTTGAAAAACTTGACTTTACCAATATTTCTGCCTATGAATCGGGGGCATTGGTTGAAAAGCATTACATCAGTCCCGATTTCGCTAAAAAGAAAACGCCGCACGCCTTACTAAAAAATTCAAAACACGACGTCGCAGTTATGGTATGCGAGGAAGACCACATTAGACTACAATGTATTCTCCCCGGTCTTTCTCTTGATAAAGCTTTTAAAAATGCATGTATCTATGACGATATTTTGGACCAAAATCTTAATATAGCCTTTAGTGAAAAGTTAGGGTATCTTACCCATTGTCCCACTAATCTCGGTCTTGCAATGCGTGCATCGGTAATGGTATTCCTACCCGCATTAACAATGACAAAATCTATGGAAAATCTTTCGGTACAGTTATCAAAGCTCGGTTTTATCATTCGCGGAATGTACGGCGAGGGCTCACAGCCCGAAGGTTGTCTATATCAGATATCTAACCGCATTACAATGGGTGTTACCGAAGAAGATACAATAAAACGTCTTGAAGAAATTGTTATGCAAATTTGCGAAAAAGAACGCAAAGCAAGAGAAATAATCAAAAGTGATAACTTCTCAGTTCTTGCAGACAGGGTTTGCAGAGCATACGGTGTTTTGAAATATGCAAGAGTTATCAGCTCAAAAGAGTTTCTAAAGCTCTTCGCCGACGTCAGACTTGGTATCGCCTTAGGCATCATCAAAGATATATCATACGAAACCTTGGGCGAAATAATGATAGGTGTCTTACCTGCAAATCTTATCCTGCGTCACGGCGGAAAGGTAATCAGCGATTTTGAAAGAGACGTTCTTCGTGCTGACTACATCAGAGAATCTATTGGCTGACGGTTCTATACACATTACGAAAGGGTGAATATAAATGAACAGCAGATTTACTCAATCAGCTCAAAATGCGTTAAATTCGGCTCTCGATTTTGCGCGTGAGTTCGGGCACACATATATCGGAAGCGAACACATTTTGCTCGGTCTTCTTGCTGAAACCGACGGTGTCGCTTCAAAGCTATTAACTGCAAGAGGGGCAGCTCTTGATTCCATTAAAGATACTGTAAAAGAAATATCGGGAGAGGGTAAGCAAACCAACGTTACTGCCGCCGATATGACTCCCCGTACAAAGAAAATTATCGAAACCTCTGCATATCAGGCTATGAGGCTTGGTCAAAACTATATCGGAACTGAGCATCTTTTGCTTGGTCTTATCGCAGAAAGCGACTGTGTAGGAGTCAGAATACTTGCTTCAAAAAACGTTAACGTAAACGAACTTGCCACCGACCTTGTCAACTATATTAAAGGTGTTGACGACGGCAGTTTTGACGACGTTCAGTCTTCCTCTTCCAAAAATGCGGGGGATATCAGAAAGGGCGGCGGTAAAACTCAGCTTAAAGACGCACCTACTCTAAAGCAATACGGCAGAGATTTGACTGCCTTGGCAAGAGAGGGTAAGCTTGACCCTATTATCGGCAGAGATACTGAAACCCAGAGGGTCATACAGATACTTTCAAGACGTACAAAAAACAACCCTTGTCTTATCGGTGAGCCCGGTGTAGGTAAAACGGCTGTTGCCGAGGGACTTGCTCAAAAAATTGTTGAGGGTAACGTTCCCGAAACCTTGGCGGGTAAAATTCTTGTTACTCTCGATATATCGGGTATGATTGCCGGTGCAAAATATCGCGGCGAATTTGAAGAGCGACTCAAAAACGTTATGGCAGAGGTTGCAAAGAACCCTAATATCATACTGTTTATTGACGAAATACACACTATAATCGGTGCGGGTGCTGCCGAGGGCGCTGTCGATGCCGCTAATATACTCAAACCTGCTCTTGCAAGGGGCGAAATGCAGGTTATTGGAGCTACTACCATTGAAGAATACAGAAAGCACATCGAAAAAGATGCTGCTCTTGAAAGACGTTTTCAGTCGGTTATGGTAGGTGAGCCTTCAAAAGAAGAGGCTATTCTCATTCTTAAAGGTCTACGCGACAAATACGAATCTCACCACAAAGTAAAAATAACCGACGAGGCTATTGAAGCTGCGGTTAATCTTTCAACGAGATATATTAACGACAGATTCTTGCCCGATAAAGCCATTGACCTTATTGACGAGGCGGCTTCAAAAATCAGAATAAACAATTTTACAAAACCCGACGGAATTAAAGATATTGAAGAAGAGCTTAAAAATATTGATTCCGAGCTTGAAGAGGCTATTAAGGCTCAGGACTTTGAAAAAGCGGCGGTTATACGCGATAAACGCAAAGGCGTTACAGAAAAATACGAGGAAGAAAAAAAGCTTTGGAAAGAAAAAGCGGGTGGCGAAAACCTTGCTGTTTCATACGAAGATATTGCCGATATCGTAACGCTTTGGACAGGTATTCCCGTTAAGAAACTTGCAGAGGAAGAAAGTGAAAAGCTGCTCAAGCTTGAAGATATTCTTAAAGAAAGAATTATCGGTCAAAATGATGCTGTCAGCGCCGTTGCAAGAGCTATAAAGAGGGGAAGAATGGGACTGAAAGACCCCAAAAGACCTATGGGAAGCTTCCTTTTCCTCGGTCCTACCGGTGTCGGTAAAACAGAGCTTACAAAAGCCTTGGCAGACCTATTGTTCGGCGACCCTAATGCTATGATAAGAATAGATATGTCCGAATATATGGAAAAGCACAGCGTTTCCAAGCTTATCGGTTCGCCTCCCGGATACGTTGGCTATGACGAGGGCGGTCAGCTTACCGAAAAAATTAGACGTAAACCCTATTCGGTAGTTCTTTTTGATGAAATTGAAAAAGCTCACCCCGACGTATTCAATATGCTTTTGCAGGTTCTTGAAGACGGTATTTTGACCGACTCACAGGGAAGACGTGTTGATTTTAAAAATACGGTCATAATTATGACTTCTAACGTCGGTGCATCTGCACTTGAAACTAAGAGAAGTATGGGCTTTGCTTCTGCTGATAATACCGAAAAAGAAAAAGAAGACGTAAAGACCTTGCTTATGTCCCATCTTAAGCAGACCTTCCGTCCCGAGTTTATTAACCGTATTGATGAAATTATTATATTCAATAAGCTGACACAGCCCGATATTGAGAGAATATCCAATATTATGCTTGCTGAAGTCGGCAGAAGGATTGAGGCTTTGGGTGTTGCTATAACCTTTGACGAAAGCGTAACCAAGCTCGTTTCAAAAGAGGGCTTTGACCCGTCCTTTGGTGCAAGACCTCTCCGCCGTACTATTCAAAGGCTTATTGAAGACAGTTTCTCTACTGAAATGCTTGAGGGGAAAATACAAAAAGGTGATAGTGTTACCGTTAAAGCAGTTGACGGAAAGGTTGAATATCATAAGAATTAAACGATATGGTACATGGGATTATCCCGTGTACCATATTTGCATTGAAAATATGGGCGGATTTTTTGTGTCCGCCTTATGTTTTTGCACATAAATTTCCATTTGTACAGATTTGCTTATACGGAGATTCCTCGGCTACGCTCGGAATGACCATAGAGGGATTGTATGTGCAAATAAATTTGTTTTTTTCTCGGCTCGTCGAGGACGCCGAGCCCTACAGGTTTGTTTCTGCTTGCTTGATGTTTCTGCACAGAGATGATGGTTGTGCAGATAATAATAAGAGGTCATTTCGAGTGGAGTGCCGTTAGGCGCGGAATCGAGAAATCTCCGTTTGTGCGAACTGTATGCACGGAGATTCCTCGGCTACGCTCGGAATGACCGTAGGGGGATTGTTTGTGCAAATAATATTAGCTAAGAAACGGAATGACCAAAGAGGGAGAGTTTTTTAAAACAAAAAAAGATGTGTGTTTTTTTCACACATCTTTTAGTTTTTGGGAGTGGGTATACTCTATTATTTTATTTCTCGGGGTCAAGCAAGGGCCAATATGCCTTGAGATAATCAAGTCCCGACCATATTGTCATAAACACCATAAATGCCAATGAAATATAACTGAGAATATGATACTCGGCTATAAACGTTTTACCGAAAAATGCGGGTTCAAGTATCATAACGAGTATGCAAACTATCTGCGATACCGTCTTTACTTTGCCGAGGTATGCCGCCGCAATAACTACCTTTGCTCCGTTTGATACTATCATACGGAGAGACGTTACTGCAAGTTCACGCAAAATAACTATAAACGTCGCCCATGCAAAAATCATAAAAAACACTCTGTCTTGGGTCAACGTGGTCAATATTGCAATATATCCGCCTATCGTCATAAGCTTGTCTGCAACGGGGTCAAGGAACTTTCCAAAGTCGGTTATAAGATTGTATTTTCTTGCAATCTTTCCGTCAAGCATATCCGTCAATGCTGTCAAACCGAATATAGCGGCTGCCGCAAGTCTTGACCAGAACTGTCCCAATACGGGAAACATTATTATAAACATAAAAAACGGTATCATTATCATTCTCAAAACCGTCAACTTGTTTGGAAGATTCATTTTCATTGTCTCGTTTCTCCTAAAAATATTAAATTCTATATCCCACGCGGTGCGTGGGATATAGTTTTATTTATTTCGTTTCGCCTATCAAATCGTAATCAAGAACTTCGGTTATCTTTACGTTATATATCTTACCCTCGGGAAGTCTCTTCGTACAGGTAAAATATACCTTGCCGTCAATCTCGGGGGCATCTGCCGCCGTTCTGCCGTAGTGGGCGCCTGATACGGGGTCGTATCCTTCACAAAGCACCTTAACTATCTTTCCCACCTTAGCTTCGTTGTTCGCGGCATTTATATCGTACTGCATATCCATTATAATATCGCATCTGTCCTGTTTCGTCTGCTCGTCTATCTGGTCTTCAAAATCGTAAGCGGGTGTACCCTCTTCACGAGAATATG
>JAFQOB010000088.1 GCA_017395725.1 Clostridia bacterium | reverse complement strand
CTCCGTCATTTTCTTACGAAAATGCCACCTCCCCTTACACAGTGGAGGCTGTGTTAGTTTGTGCGTATCCAATACCTCGCCGCCACTCCATTACCCACAGGAAAGGGCTTATCAAAATGACTGCCATTTTTAAGTAAATTTGTAAAGGTGGAGTATGCACAAACAGAGACCTTCTCCCGCCGGAGAAGCTACAATATTTCATCTAAACACAAAAAGCTCCCAAGAGATTTCTCTCTCGGGAGCCTTTTGGTTTCATTGACTTTGCTTTTAATTGCTAACTCGATGAATGAGATTAGCGATTAATTGCATTTGGATAATTAAAGATCATCTCCGCCTGTGTTCCAGTCGCTTGCAGTAATGATTTCACACGCAAGGAATTTGATAACTTCAATTTCCGGGGTTTCAAATTTCATGGGTATTGTCCTTTCTATATATATTATATAATTATTTAAACTCCAAAGTACTCTTTTGCTGTAGCACCATATACTACAATTGCTTTTGAAAGATTTGCTTCATTCAGAATCTGAGCATTTCCGGTCTTATCCGCATTGAGTTTTGCATATCTTGCAGGTGAGTAAGCAACTACACCTGAGTAGGTTATTGAACCATCTTCAGCTTCAAACGCTAAACATCCATATACATTGTTGAACATATGTGCTGCAGGAACTTCTGTATATTTTCCGATATAACAGCCTCCATGCTCCTCTGTCCATTCAGCATCGACAACCCTCGATACATTTTCAGGTGTTAAGACATCGTTGTTGTTGTAAGCCTCGTGATCCCAGAAGTAAGCTTTTACAGATACAGGTTCAAAATTAACATTTGCATAGAAGTTATAATCAAGAATACCATTAAGTGTGATAGAGCCTTTTCTTAAGGGTACTACAGTGGTGCTTACTCTTGCAAGTTCACCTTCTTTAGTAGATGATACACTGTAATCCAAATCTACCATAGCTTTATAATCATCCCAGTTGAATGTCTGCAATTCCACCGACAATTCAGCATTCATCATTGTTTCTGTGTTGTAGTTGAAGTACGTTTGTGCTGCTGCACCGTAATTAAGAATTGATACGCAAAGAGCTTTTTCGGGTTTATTATTATTAATCTTGTTCATACAGTACTGTCTTACACTGTAGTTTATTACACGTCCATAGCTGTATGTTCCGTCTTCGTTAAGGTAGAATGGACGAATTGTTATCGTATCTCCCCACATTGCTGCAGGAATACCGGGAGTTGTTGTTCTCCAACGTCCATGTGGGTATTTTGTGTTTTCATCTAATTCATATACAACTTTTGAGCCTGTCAAAATTTCATCGCCATTATTTGTATTAATTGCAGAGTGAATAGCTGTTGTTGGGTCAAGTGTACCATCAAATTTTGCTGTCTGCCATACTAACAAGCCAAACTTTGCAGGATCAAAGTCGTTTATGTTAAGATCTGCCATGCCAACCAATTCATAGTCAAAGTTAATCTTAATTTCATCTATGAGGTTAAGGCTTGCTGTCATACCGCCTGTTGTCGGGAACACAGCTTTTGCTTTAAGCACAACATCTTCTGTAAGATCTTCAGCAGTTACAGTAATTTCCTTAGTGTAAATATTGTAACCCTCTGATGTAACCTTCAATGTGTATGTGCCTTCGGTTACGAAATCAATTGCGTATGCTGCGGAACCTTCAGTAGGTTCAACTGTTGCTTCGTATGCCACTTTTTCATCTTTAATAAGCTGTACTGTTACAGCAGATTCTGCATTTGTTACTGTACCGCTTACGGACAATCCCTCAACAGTGAGTGCTATGGGAGCTGAATATACATTACCCACTCCTACTACTACACTAGGATTAGAAACAGCAGGAGCAACTGTAATCTGTTCGCCTACAGTGCTTTCTTCTGTGTTATACAAGTAGAACTTAATAGCATTAGCTGTCTTTGCTGATTCGCTTGATGCCAAAGCATCATATTCGCAAAGGTCAGCAACTGTGCCGCTGAAGCTACTTGTAGTTACATTACCGGCACTTGCACCGGTGTGCGCTGTAACACCGTTTGCATAGGTAACTGTCAATATATCGTCTGCACTAAATGCAAGTTTTTCTCCATTCTTGAACGCTGTATCATTCATAGTTACAGTCAATTCACTTGCATCGTAGAGAGAAGGATATACAACGTCAAATCCACGTTCAACCGAACCACCGACTGTAGGATTAGTTTCATCTACAGCAGCACCGTAGAAATTCTTGTAATCAGTATCAAGGTCTGTTACAAGAGAAAGGTCCAAAATATCTCTCTGCCCTTCTTTTGGAACAACTTTATTTCCTGTTCCCCAACCAGCTGAATAAATATACGTTACACCTTCAATATTAAATGCATTACCAACAAACTTGAGGTATATATCCCCAACTGCACCTGCTGCACCTGCTGCAACAAAGTCACCTTGAAGCTTGCCACTACTGTTTGTAAATGACAAGAATTTACCGCCGGATATTTCAACGTAAGCATCTCCGCCTATAAAGTTATATCCCTTGGGGCCGTTGTAAGTTCCGTTTATTTGTCCACCGCCAAAGAAACCTCTTTGAAATTCTCCTCCACTTACGTAAATATTTGTGTTGCCTGTTATTGATGAATAGCAGTTCGTCCTACCCATTGCGTAAAATTCTTTTTTGAAAGTAGGATAAGCAGTTTCTGTACCACTTATGTTAATGGTGAGATTGCCCTTCAAATTACTCTTATATCCAGACAAAGATGTTTCACGGTTAAAATTAGTTTTTCCGGAAATATTTACAATAACATCACCGGTCTGTCTGATTCCACCATACATGCCATTTTCATCTATTCCTTCTATAATGTCATTTGTACCATAACAACCACCAACAACAGCGTACGCACTTCCGCCCTTTGTTCCATAGAAATCTACAGCGT
>JAFQOB010000087.1 GCA_017395725.1 Clostridia bacterium | reverse complement strand
TTCTGTCAGAAGAATCGTAGAGAGCCTGCATGATTTTTGCAGATTTAATAACGTTATCAATGTGAGAAGGCAACTTATCGCCGGTTCTAACACACTTAACAAATGCGTTAATCTCATTCTGGAACATTTCAGCAAAGAGGTTAGAGGTATCGATTTCGGGAGTTTCTTCGATAAGCTGACCGTCTTTAGCAGTGTAGTAGGTAAAGCCTTTACCGTACTGGAGTCTGATACCGCCCTTATCGCCCATAAAGTCGATGTACATTTCTCTGTTTGCGATATTCTGAGCCCAAGCGCCGTGAATTGTTACGGTAGGACCGTTTGTTCTGATAAGACCTGCGCAAGATTCTTCAACGTCAAAAACACAGTCGAGTACGGGAGGACCAGCCCACATTTTTTGGTAGGTATACCCTGGGATATCCTTACCGAGCTTACTGAAGGTATCACCCGTAACAGAAAGGGGAGTGGGGTCGCCTGTGCAGTACATAACTATATCGATAAAGTGAACGCCCCAGTCGATAAGAACACCGCCGCCGGCGATAGATTTTGTGGTAAAAGCGCCGCCGAGACCGGGGATAGAACGGTGAGAGCGGAAGGAAGCATATACGTGGAAAACCTCACCGAGCTTGCCGTCTTCGATATATTTTTTAATCATATTAACAGGAGCATTGAAACGGTTAACCACACCGATATTAAGAGTATTACCTGTTTCGTGCTGAGCTTCCTGCATTTTCAAAGCTTCTTCAAGGTTGATAGCTGCGGGTTTTTCACAGAGAACGTGTTTACCTGCTTTTAAAAAGTCGATTGAAATAGTGGAGTGTACCTTGTTGGGAGTACAAATAGAAACCGCTTCGACGTCTGGGTCGCTCAAAATATCGTGGTAGTCGGTAATAGCAATACCGCAACCGTATTTTTCAACAGCGGCTTGTGCTCTTTCGGGAATGATATCGCAGAAATATTTAATTTCCGCGTCGGGACAATTCATATAGGAGGGAATATGCGCAGAATTAGCGATTGTACCGCATCCTATAACAGCTACTTTAACCATAGTGATTCTCCTTATTTAACACAAATTTATATTCGATAATATAATAAACCAAGTGAGTAAAAAAATCAATAGGCGGATTTGAAAAAACACTTAAAAACATTCAACCAAATTTACATACAGAGGACAATATCGGGTTATTTTTGTATATATTTAATATACTCATTCATCATCTTATCTGCGTTGTATTGCAATTCTTTTTCATCGCAAAGAACGGTAAGGTCGGCATATTTTTCATAGAGTGGGATTCTTTCGTTATAGAGGTCCTTGAGGGTATCGCCCGATTTAATAATGATACCTCTTGTAGAAAAGTTGGTGATACGTCTTTCGATTTCTTCTTCGGGAACTTTAAGATAGATGACGGTGCCCAGGGTTTTAAGATGCTTCATAGCGTTTTCGCAGTAGATAACGCTTCCGCCGGTGGCGATAACGGTTCTTTCAACGTTGAGACCGGCATTAACTTTATCTTCGACTTGCAAAAAATAGTCGTTACCCTTTTCCTCGATAACTTCATAGAGTCTTTTTCCCTCGTGTTCTTGGATAAGAAAATCCACGTCAAGAAAACGGTAGTTCATAGCTTTAGCGAAAAGGACACCGGTAGTGCTTTTACCGGAACCCGGCATACCTATAAGGATTATATTGTTGTTTTTCATATTTTCACCTAATTCAACGTAATATATAAGGATTTTATAACAAATGTAGAAAAATGTCAATAAATGTAAATAATAATTAAAATGCCTATTGCAAAATGAATTTTTTTGTGATAGTATAATGTAAACACAGAGTAGGCAGATGAGCGTTAAGTGCCGAATGAACAGGGAGTTGTCGTTCGGACGAAAGCAGTAGATGTTGCGGTTCATTTGCCGCATCCCGCTGTTACATATATGAGACGACATATAAATGCTCCTCATTTTGTGGCTTTGGAATGAACAATGTGAGGAGGTTTTTTTATGCAAAAAAATAGTAAACAACACATAGCTTTGTTTGGAAGCGTAAAGGTGTTGGTGTTTGCCGCGCTGTTATGTGCAGTAAGCGGAGTAATGAAGTTTATAGCACCAAGCGGCGACACGTGGCGGATAAGCTTAGAGAATTTCCCCATAATTTTTGGTGGGATTACAATGGGTCCCATAGTCGGCGGAGTTATAGGCATAGTAGCAGACTTGCTTGGGTGCTTATTCAGAGGGTATGCCATAAATCCTCTTATAACGTTGGCATCATTGGCTGTAGGTTTATTTTCCGGACTGATTTTTATGTTATTAAAGAGGTATCGAAACTTTGCGATAATAGTATCTGTATTGTCAGCGCATATTATAGGAAACGTGATAATAAAGACGTTTGTATTGCACAGTATGTTTGGCACACCGTTGGCAGTACTTTTTGCCGAAAGGATAGTGACTTATTCTATTACTGCGGCAGTAGAGTGTGTGATAATAATTATTTTACTTAATAACAAGGCAATAAAAAGGGGCCTAGGAAGAGTGATTGGTTATGATGAATTATAAGGAAACTCTTGAATATATCCATTCAGTATGTTGGAAGGGAAGCCGACCGGGGCTT
Organism: Clostridia bacterium; assembly: GCA_017395725.1. Next base: position 4,850 of record JAFQOB010000087.1, on the reverse strand, counting down.
GAACGAACAGAAAAGCTTCTTTCGATGATGGGCAACCCACAGGATAAGCTGAAATATATCCACGTTGCAGGTACGAACGGCAAGGGATCTGTATGCTCAATGCTGTCAACGGTGCTTAGAAAAGCGGGATACAAGACGGGACTTTATACGTCTCCCTTTGTAAGATATTTTAACGAGAGAATGATGATAGACGGACAGATGATATCCAACGAAGAGCTGTCCGAGGTAACGGAATACGTTAAACAGTTTGCAGATAAGATGGAAGACGTACCCACCGAATTTGAGCTTATAACGGCTATAGCTTTTGAATATTTCAGCAGAAATAACTGCGATATAGTGGTGCTTGAAACGGGTATGGGGGGAAGACTTGATTCTACCAATATTATAAAGACCACCGTTTTGTCCGTTATAACAGGTATAGCCCTTGACCATACGGCATATTTAGGGGATACATTAGGGAAGATAGCCACCGAAAAAGCGGGTATAATAAAGCAGAATATCCCTGTTGTTTACGGTGGAAAGAGTGTTGAAGCTTATGAAGCCATAAGCAAGGTTGCAAACGAAAGGAACTCAATACTCCATACTGCGACAGATGCAGAATTTAAGAATATAGAGTTTTCACTTCGCGGCTGTACCCTTGATACGCCACAGTTTAAAAAGCTGTTTGTGTCTCTTGTAGGCGATTATCAGCCCAGCAACATAGCGACTGCATTGAAGTGTCTTTTGGTTTTAACAAGCGTTGGATTTAAGATAAGCGAAGAAGATATAAGAAACGGAATGGCAGAGGTTTACTGGCCCGCGCGTTTTGAGATTATAAACGAAGACCCTTTAATGATATATGACGGTGCTCATAATCCCGAGGGATTACGTGCTTGCGTTGACAGTATCAAGAGATTTTTTGGAGACAAAAAGGTGAATATAATATCGGGCGTTATGGCAGATAAAGACGTAAATTCTATGCTGCCCGTAATAGCCGAAGTAGCAGACGAGGTGTTTACGGTTATCCCCAATAACCCAAGGTCAATGGACAGCAAGGTTTATGCCGAATATTTTAATAATTACGGAATAAAGGCAAATGCATTTAAAACGATAGAAGAGGGAGTAAAAGCAGCCCTCGATTCGTCGGCAAAGAAGGGCTGTGCTTTGGTATCACTCGGTACACTTTATATGTATGGCGATATTAGAGATGCTTTAGAAAAGATTGTAAAATAAAAAAACTACAGGGAGGAACGGAAATGCAAAATAAGGATTTTGATTACAATTCCATAGAAGTATTGTGTTCCGACCTGAAGATAGTTTTTATAACCGACGAGACGACAACAAGGTCGGGAGATACGAATGTGCATATGCATTCATTTTGGGAAATGTTTTATCTACAAGACGGCTGTCTTACGGTAAATACCGAGACACAGCAGTTCAAGCTAAGCAAGAACCAGATGATGATTATTCCCCCGAATTGCTATCACAGCACTTTTTCAGACTCGGAGGTTTTGAAAAAGAGCGTATTTTTTACTTTTGAAAAGATAAAAAGCACCGAAAAGGAAAAGCTGTATGACAAGATAAGCAAGGCGTTTGGCAGCTGTGGTTTTTATAAGATAGACGACAGCGGATATGCGGGAATATTGCTTGATATGGTGCTTGACAGTTATGCTTCCGAAAAATTGGGGAAGGAATGGCGGGTAAAGGCAAACGTAACGGAGCTTATATTTGCCCTTTACGATTTAATAAAGGACGGAGCGTTAACAGCTCCCGAAAACGAAATAAGACCGAATACTTACTGGGTGTATAAATACGCTATAGACAGATTACTTGACATTTATTATATGACGGATATATCTCTTGAGTCGCTGAGTGAAAAGCTGTTTGTTTCGCCAAAGACGATAACGAGAATAATCAGTTCCGCATACGGTAAGAGCTTTAATGAATTGAAGCTTGAATTACGTATGAGAAACGCCCAAAAGCTGTTGAAAGAGACAGATTTGACTATAGGAGAAATTGGCGAAAGGGTTGGATATACAACGCCGAGAGGATTCTTCTTGGCATTCCAAAAATATAGCGGCAGTACTCCCGGAGAATACAGAAAGAATAAAACAGAGAAAGAGGGAGGGGAAGAAATATGAGTAATCAGCCATTGGCAGACAGAATAAGACCGCAAGGCTTTGACGAGATGGTGGGACAAAAGCACCTTTTTGGTGAAAAGGGCGCCATTACGCGAATGGACAAGAATAATTATATAACCAATATGATTTTTTACGGCCCCCCCGGAACAGGGAAGACTACTGCGGCGAGTATTATTGCAAAGAAAAGCGGTATGAAGCTTTATTCACTTAATGCGACGTCAGCATCTTTGAATGACGTGCGTGATATAATAGCTCAGACAGGAACGCTGTTCGGCTCAAACGGGGTATTGCTATATCTTGACGAGATACAGTATTTCAATAAGAAGCAACAGCAGTCTTTGCTTGAATATATGGAAGACGGCAGAATAACACTTATTGCTTCAACGACTGAAAATCCCTTTTTCTATATATATAATTCGATTTTGTCGCGTTCTGCGGTATTTGAATTTAAATCGGTTACGAAAGAGGATATGATTCCCGCATTGAAGAGGGGACTTGATATTTTAAATACCGAGCAGAAGAAGACGGTAACAGCCTCCGAAAACGCATTGATGCAAATTGCGAAATGTGCATCGGGAGACGTAAGACGCGCTTTGAATACCCTTGAAAACGTATATATGACGGCAGACAGTGAGATAACCCAAGAGCTTATAGATTCATTTGTCCCCGAGGTTAGTTCTGTTTACGATAAGCACGGAGACTCTCATTATGATATGCTGTCGGCGCTTCAGAAGTCCATAAGAGGCTCTGACCCCGATGCTGCGATTTTTTATCTTGTAAAGCTTATAGAAAACGGCGATATGATATCAGCCTGCAGACGTTTGCAGGTTATTGCAAGTGAGGATATAGGTTTAGCGTATCCTTTGGCGCCCGTTATGGTTAAAAGCTGTATTGACAGTGCGTTTAACGTAGGGCTTCCCGAGGCAAGAATCCCCCTTGCAAATGCTACGATATTTCTTGCGACTTGTCCTAAATCCAACAGTGCGTATATGGCGTATGACTTAGCGAAACAGGATATTGAGAATGGCAAGGGAATGGAAGTGCCGAGACTTTTCCAGAGCAGATATCACGACGAATATAAATATCCCCACGATTATCCCAATCATTACGTAGAGCAAAAATATCTTCCCGATGACGCTACGGGCAAATATTATACTTACGGCGAAAACAAGCAGGAACAAGCCGCCAAGGCATATTGGGACTTGATAAAGAAGAAATAATAGATTTTTTGTTATCGTTCAACGGTTCTTACAAATTATAAAGATTGTACAAACTAAAAGGCTCGCCCTACGGGAGAGCTGTCGCCGAAGGGCGACTGAGAGGGACAAAAGTTGAAAGAATAAACTACAAGATAAGAAAGAGAGAACACTTTATGAAATCCGTGAAAAAGATGCTCCTCGGCATAGTTTTTTTGATTGTAGCGGTTATAGGAGCCGTGTTTTTTGTAAACAACAGTACGATTGGAGCTTTTATATTTTTTCCCGCACTTATAATTGGGATAATAATTTGCATAGACGGATACTTAAGCATTGATTGAAAAACGAAAAAATATTGGGAGACACAAGCCCACCTACCTATCCAATAATGTTAAGTGCGGTAGGGGGCGGTGCCTCTGTCCGCACAAACACCCCCCCCACTGGAAAAACAAACTTATGAAAGATAGCGATTATGAAAGCAATAAAGCAAAGACCGTTTGCATTTTCGTGCATACTTTACGTTATATTTTCGTTTCTTTTCTTTTTTAGCGCCTCTTATATAAAAGTGGCAGTAATACTGTTACTTCTTATATTAGAGACATTTTTTATTTTCAAAGGAAAAGAACACCGATTAATTATACTTTATACAATTCCGCCCATAATACTGTCGGGATTAGTATCTATATATTTTTACAGCATAAACTACAGGAATGTTTTGACTTATGACGAAAGAAAATGCGAGATAGAATTTGTTGTAACCGATAGAGACAATATAACCGATTCATATTCATCATATACCGTACTGGTTAGGGAGATAGACGGCAAGAGGGTAAAATTCAGAAGCCAACTATCTTTTGAAGGACGGGTTGAAGTAGATGAATATACCTCCCATTCGGCAGAGGTAGAGTTTTCCGATATAGTTGATGCATCATCAGGCTTCTCGTCAAAATACTCATTTTTGGCTCAAGGGAAATATCTGTCAGCAAGAGTTACCGATAACTACGTAGATAACGGAAGACAAGAAAAGCTTTTCCCCGAATATTATTTTCACAGAATAAACAGTATTCTTTCATCTAAGGTAGAGAGGAACGTAAAAGGCGAAGAGGGAGCTTTGGTACAAGCATTATTGCTTGGAAATAAAGAAAAGCTGTCGGAAGAGACAAAATATAACTTTCGTTTACTGGGCATATCACATATACTTGCCGTAAGCGGTATGCACCTTTCGTTGCTTATAGGTACTCTTGATAAGCTGATTGACAAGATGAAGGGCGATATGCGGAAAAAGCATTATTTGATGATGGCTTTGACATTTGGATATGCAGGAATAACAGGTTTTTCTCAGTCAGTAAGCAGAGCCGCTTTAATGCTTATAATGTATTATCTGATGTTTGTTATTTCAAGGAAACACGATTCTGTTACGGCACTTTGTACGGCATTAGGAGCTTTATGTTTAATATCTCCCAACTCTATGTTTGATATAGGCTTGTGGCTGTCGTTTTTATCGACGTATGGGTTGGTAGCCGTTGCACTGCCG
>JAFQOB010000086.1 GCA_017395725.1 Clostridia bacterium | reverse complement strand
GTAATCGTATTCGTTAATATAAGCAAGTGGATGCTCCATTCCAAGTTCAAGCACACCGTTTATATACTTTTTAGGAGCTTCTTTGAATCTCTCGTATTCTCTGTTAAGTCCCTTTAGACCGGTCCCCTTAAGCTTAGGATTAAATATTGTTTTAATTATATCGGAGTTGCCTTCTTTTTCAAGATTATCATAAAAACACATCCAACAATCGAATACAACCTCCATACACTTAACCAAAAGCTCGTATTCTTGCTCTGTCAGCGCTCTGCTCTTTTGCAGATTTGCATAATACTCAAATTTTCCGCCCCATACGCTTGTATACTTAAACCCACTCGTATAAATAGAATGGTCTATATATTTTACAATGTTTGAGCCCAACAGATAATAAGGGTAGTATACGCCGAATGTTTCATATCCGTTTTCGCTGAACAAACGGAAATGATTATACTCGGAGCTATTTAATCCAAAGAAGTAACCGTAGTCATCCAATGTACGATTACCGCAATACAAAGCCTTTGATGCTGCATCTGTATAAGGCCCGTATGAGTAAACGTTGGGGGCAAATACCGATTTATCTTTCAACGAATCTATAAAAGGTGTAGAGCTAATTTCTGTTTTGTTATTTCCCAAACAGCCGCTATACACTGAATCTATCAATAATACTATAACGTTTTTCATAAAAAAACCTCGTATCTGTTAAACTAAAACTGCAACTTTACTCTTATACTAATTTCTCATATACATCCAAGTACTCATCGTACTTACCCATTCTATCAAAAACCTTACTATTATTTAATGCAATTAACACATTATTCTTCGTATTGATAAAATTTTCCGTTATTATTTTAGATATTTCGACATAATCTTTATTATTCGAAACAAATCCACCGTTTTGGATTACTATCTCTTTGCTCCCACCTGTCGGATAAGTTACTATGGGAGTTCCGCAAGAAAGTGCTTCTAAATTCACGGTAGGATACGTATCTTCATAAGTCAAATTGACAAAAACATCTGCCGCAGAATATATTTCTGCCAACTCCTGAATACTGTTCGTCCTTTCAATAGCTATCATATTGGTGGGAATTTTTTCTTTCTGTTTCTTATCCACTCCAACCATAACGCACACGTATCTGTCATCCAGATTTTTTGACAACTCAATAAAATCAGAAAATCCCTTCTTATCTGTCCAAACCGATGCCACCGAAAGAACCATTATCTTGTCTTCTATGCCGTTGTCCTTCTTGAAACAAGTTTCTTTTGGGGTAAATACCGACGTGTCTATTCCGTTGCTTATTACGGAAACGGGATATTCCTTCAAAAATGATTTTTTAACCAAGTCAGCCAACCATTCCGACGGCGTTACTATCCTCAGATATTCCACTCCGCAAAAACAATTCTTCTTACGGATATAATTTTTCTTTGCTCTGCTAAACAAAGCTGATGACGGATACTCCTGTTTATGATTGCAGGAGCTACACTCGCCCTCAAGCCACTTGTTACAACCTACTGCATCAAAATGAGCACAGTGTCCGGTAAAACTCCAACAGTCATGCAAAGTCCAAATTACAGGTTTGTTTGCCTTCTTCAAATAATCAAACAGAACTTCAACGTTGATATAATATCCGTGCAAATTATGTAAATGGATAATATCGGGATCAAATTGCTTTACCCACTTAATAAACTTTCTTGTGGAACATTTCGAATTAAATCCGGCGTTATCAAATATTCGACTCAAAAACGCATCAAGAAGAACGGTAAGCTTATTACCTATTCTTACTGCATATTTTTCGTGCTCCTTTAAAACGCCGTCTCTTCCGTAAGCCACCTTGCAAATATGACCGTTTTTTTCTGCCAGATCCGCAATATCCGTGCATATTCTCCCTGTAGAGCCGACACCGCAGCAAACGTTAATCTCAAGTATTTTCATAAATCTCTTCACTTATCAGTGCATATTTTTTTAAAGTGTGCTTCTAGTCCTTCCAAATGCTTATCAATAGTATAATTTTCCTTGAAATATTCTCTACCTTTTATTCCCATTGCTAAAAGCTCTGCAGGATTATCTATCGCATATTGCATCGCATTAGCTAAAGATGTAATATCATCAGAATTTGTACCTATCCCACAACCAATTTTTTCAAGTTCAAAATTAACCACATTGGAAGCCGATGATATTATCGGTCTTGCCGCAGCCATATATCCATACATTTTTCCGGGAGGCGTAAAAGAAGTAGCGTTTCCTTCCTTCAGGGTTAATAAACAGCAATCTGCCAATTCATAAAACTTTCCGACTTCACTTATAGGACATCTGCCGTGAAAAACAACCTTATCCTGCAGCTCCAATTCTTCTGATAGCTTTTTCAAATCATCCAGAGCAGAACCGTCTCCAACAAAGTGAACTTTATACTCCTTTTCTGTTTCAAAACGCTTCATGGCCTTCAAAATAATCTCACAATTTTGTGCGCTGCCAATATTTCCAAGAAAAGCAAAGTCAAAACAACCATTATCATCGGGCGTTTCGGGTACGCTTAAATACAGATCTTCCGCGTGCTCGTAAAGAACTTTGATATTCTCCTTTTTCACACTGCACACGTCAATCAAGTAATCTGCAAACGCTTCGCATTTTACACCGATCAAATTCGCACTTTGATATATTTTTTTTGAAAAAGCTCTTACTACCTTAAAAATCAAACTTTTTTCATTCATAGAGTTGTCCCCTATGCTGTCGCGTATGGATTCCGGCCACAGATCAAGACAATACAAATATAAAGGTATCTTCCTCTTCTTTGCAAATCTTATTGCGGGAATCGCCATCGTTATAGGAGACAACTGATATACGTATACTACGTCATAAGAATCTTTCATTTTTTTGAGCACCTTTGATGCCTCTAAAACGTAAGTTAAGTAATTCAGCGCAAGATTCTTTATCCCCTTATGTCTTGGGCGGTTATTGCATCTGATTATCTTGACCCCATTATGT
>JAFQOB010000085.1 GCA_017395725.1 Clostridia bacterium | reverse complement strand
TTAACTCAAAAACAGCAGAAAGAATAACGTTGTTATTCGTCTCATAAATACTGTCTCTGTAAGCGAATTTATGTCCCGCTTTATATAATTCGCATCGCTTGGAAATAGAAAGGTCAAAATATGCACTCTTCTGTAAAACGTCTTTTATTTCACCGCCATAGGCACCTGCATTCATATATACGGCACCGCCCACAGTTCCGGGAATACCGTAAGCAAATTCAAGTCCCGACAAACCGTGTTTCTGTGCGTACACAGCAAGAGCTGTCAAAGAAACACCGCACTCTGCATATAGTGTATTTCTTGTTTTTCTTATTTTTTTCAAGCGGTTAGTTACAACAATAACCCCTCTGTAGCCCTCGTCGGCAAAAATTAAATTACTTCCGTTTCCGACAACCGTATATTTTATTCCCTCGTCATTTAAATAGTCAACTAAAGCACATAGTGCACTTTCACTCTTTGGATATGCCACGTAATCAGCATACCCTCCGACTTTAATAGTTGAATGTTCAGCAAGTGAAACATTCTTTTCAAAATCAAGGGACGCACATTCCTTCATAAACTGCTCTAAATTAGAACACTCAAACATAATATTTCCCCTTTTGTAATTGTAAAAAATCAATATACCGTTAGTATATGTCGTCTAATAAACAAACTTCACAGATTTTAATATTTTTTAGAAGTTTCAAGCAATTCTTTTGCGCTTGACAGCAAAACCTCCGTTATATCCTGACCGCCCATTATTCTGGCAATTTCATTAATACGTGCAGAATAATCCAAAACAGTAACCTCAGTCTCTACTCTTCCGTTACGTTCATTTTTTGAAATATACAAATGTTCATCAGCCAATGCAGCTATTTGCGCTGAATGGGTTATGCAAATAACCTGACAGCTTTCAGACGTTTGTTTTAGCTTTATGCCGATTTTTTGTGAAGTCTTACCAGAAACACCTGAGTCAACCTCATCAAAAACAACTGTTCCCGTACTCTCTTTTTCTCTGAGTACACTTTTTATGGCAAGCATAATTCTTGAAAGCTCACCGCCCGATGCAATCTTTGATAAAGGCTTCAGCGGTTCGCCCGGATTGGCAGACAACATAAAATTAACATCATCTTTACCTTTTGAATTAAATCTTCCGCAATCTTCAACAAGTGCTTTAAACTTAACCTTGGGCATTTCAAGAAAGGCAAGACAATCGCATACAGAATTTTCAAGAAGCTCTGCCGCCTTAAGTCTGTTATTGGTTATAATTCTTGCAACCTTATCTGCCTTCTCTTTTATTTCATTGAATTCTCTCTGTAATTCTGCAATTCTATCCTCGCTTCGAGTAATGTTATCCAACTCTTCGGCTCTTTTATCTCTATATTCAAGAATCTCTTCAATAGTGTTGCCGTATTTTCTTTTTAGCTTGTGAATAACGTCAAGTCGGGTCTGTACCTCGTTTAATTCAAGCAAGGGGTCAAGGCTTATATCCCCCACTGCTTCTTTTGCACTAATGGCTATCTCTTCCATTTCATAAGCAAAATTATTAAGCTTTTCTGCCATTTCTTTAAAATCGGGCACCATATCGGATACAGAATTCAAAGCATCTGCCGACTTTCTTGCTAACGTCGAAGCAGTAACGCCTTTGTCGTTTGAATATAACGCCTTATAACAAAATCTTATCTGTTTCGATATATTCTCACTGTTTCTTAATACGCTTTCTCTTGATAATAACTGCTCCTCTTCGCCCGTTTTAAGTTTAGCATTGTCTATATCTTTAATTTGATAAGACAAAATTTCGGTAAGTCTTTCTTTTTCGCCCTCACTTATCTGAATTTCTTTTATCTTCAAAGAAAGTTCATTCATTTTCTCGTAGTATTCTTTATATTCTGAAAGACTTTGTCCGTTTTCCGCAAATGAATCCAAAATATCTATATGATATTTGCTTTCAAGCAAATATTTGCTGTCGTGCTGACCGTGAATGTTTATTAACATTCCCGCCGCTTCTTTAAGAATAGATGCGGTACAGGTTCTACCGTTAATCTTTACCTGAGATTTTCCGTCTGTACTAAGCGTCCTCTGCAAGAACATTTCTCCGTTCTCATCTACAGAAAAACCAAGCTCAGACAATTTTTCAAGTACAGACTTCGGTATATCTGTAAAAATCGCAGATACAAGCGCACTGTTTTCTCCGTTTCTTATAAGCTCTTTACCTGTGCGGTTTCCCATAAGAAAGTTTATTGAATCGATTATAATAGATTTACCGGCACCGGTCTCTCCTGTCAATACGGTAAAGCCTTTACCGATATCAATATCGGCACACCGTAT
>JAFQOB010000084.1 GCA_017395725.1 Clostridia bacterium | reverse complement strand
TTAGCTAAATAATATTTTCTCCACAGTCTCTACCGCTGTCTTTATGCAGTCGTCGCAAGATGCAGTCGGACTGCCTGTATTGCTTCCCTTTATATCTGAGCAAACAAACGCACCACAGCACTTTTCAAACTCGTCAACTATCTTTGCTGTTGTCTTATATGTCTCCGACTTTGTAGAATTATTAACATCACCACTGCTTGAAACGAGCCCACAAAGAGCTACTGCTCCGCTGAGAGCACCGCAAGTATTCTTTCGGTTACCCATACCTGCACCAAGTCCCTCTGCAAACTTATACAACGTTACTTCATCAACATTTGTCTTATCTGCAAATGCACAAAGTACAGCCTGAGCACAATTATAGCCCTTGTTATGCAGTTCAAATGCCTTTTCTAAATATTTACTCATAACATTTCTCCTGTTTTCAGCAGAATTCTGCTTCGTCAACGTATTCGTCTGTCAATATCTCCATTTCGCCGTCGTCATACGTATATTCGTCATCACCGAGGAATTCAGAAAGAAGGTCTTCTTCTGCCTTAACCCTCTTTGCGTGCTTATAAAGCAATACACCGCCTGCTATACCGCCTGCTGCCGACATTGCCAACAAAACTGTCGCAAGATTCTTTTTCTTAGCAAAAAGCAAGAAAAAGAGTACCATCATTGAAATTGATTGAATAACAAGTGTTATTCCCGCATAAAAAGCCGTCTTCTTAATCATATCCGTTATCCTCCTATACTTAAATCTGTGCCTGTGATTTCAAATATGCGTTTATAAAGCCGTCTATCTCCCCGTCCATTACAGCAGAAATATTACCGTCTTCATATCCTGTCCTCGTATCCTTTGCCAAAGTATAAGGCATAAATACGTATGACCTTATCTGCGCGCCCCACTCTATATTGGTCTTAACGCCCTTGATATCTTCAATCTTATCAAGCTTTTCGCGTTCCTTTATTTCCATCAGCTATGCCTTCAGCATCTTCATAGCCGTCACCTTGTTCTGAAGCTGACTTCTTTCTGTCTGACAGCCTACTACGATACCTGTGGGTATATGCAAAATTCTGATAGCTGAGTCGGTCTTGTTGATATGCTGACCGCCCGCACCGCTTGAACGGTGGGCTGTTATCTCAAGCTCTTCTTCCTTAATCTCTATCTTTCCGTCGTCCTCAAACTCGGGCATTACTTCAACGGAAGCAAAAGAAGTATGTCTTCTGCCCGACGCGTCAAAGGGGGATACACGAACCAAACGGTGTACTCCGTTTTCGCCCTTTAGATATCCGTAAGCATTTTCGCCCTCTATCATTATAGTAGCACTCTTTAATCCCGCTTCATCTCCGTCAAGCCAGTCGATAAGCTTAACGTTGTAGCCGTGTCTTTCGCCCCATCTTGTATACATACGGTAAAGCATCTGCGCCCAGTCCTGAGCCTCTGTACCGCCTGCACCGGGGTGGAATGATACTATCGCGTTATTTTTATCATATTCGCCTGAAAGCAAGGTCGCTATTCTTCTCGTTTCAATTTCTTCAGTTATTGAATTCTGCTCAGCCAAAACCTCTTCAAGAACGCTTTCGTCGTTCTCTTCAAGTCCCATTTCAGCAAGAACTACCGCATCTTCGCATCTCTTCTTCAAATTCAAAAATGCTTCAATCTTGTCCTTATTGGATTTTATCTGCTGCAAAATCTTACTTGATTCTTCCAAATTCCAAAAGTCAGGTGCCAATGTCTTTTCTTCTAAGTTTGCAACGTTAACTTTCAGCTCTTCTATCTTCATCGCATTGCCGAGCTCGTCTATATCTGCATCAAGCTTTATAAGCTCACGCTTTGCTTCTTCAAGTTGTATTATCAAGGTCTGTCCTCCTAATAAGTATCTAATATGTCTATCTATACTATTATAAACAATGTGCTCTGTTTTGTAAACAATTTTTCCCAAATTTTCTTTAATTTATCAACTCATCTTGCTACAGAGGGGTTGGTATCGTTATATATTTCAGTACAAACACCTAATTCAAAATTTTTAATCAGCATCTCTATTCTCGGACACACGATATTCTCTGTAAAATAGTGCCCTGCAAGTACAAGATTAATACCCATTTCTTTCGCCTCTTGCTGACAGTTATAAGGCACTTCGCCCGTTATAAGCGTGTCGCAACCGCACCTATATGCTTCTTCGATATAGTCCTTACCGCTTCCGCCAACTATGGCAACTTTTTTTACAGGTCTTCCGCTGTCTACGCAGATAAGCGGTCTGTCCAAATCAAGCCATTCCTTTATACACGTAGCAAAGCTTTCGGTAACGCCTAAATTCACATCAGAGGGAACTTCGCCCATTCTGCCTACGTCGGAGAAATCCGTTACGTTTTTTAATTTAAATAAGTCTGCTAATGCATCGTTTACGCCGCCGCTTACCTTATCGAGTCTTGTGTGGAAAGAAAATACGGCTATATCGTTCTTTATAAGCTTACATAGCTTACGTGATAAGTAGTTGTCGGAATCAATATTCTTTATAGCGTGAAATATTATGGGGTGGTGGGATATAATGCAGTCGAATCCGTTTGCAACAGCATAATCAACGGCACTTTCGGTTACGTCAAGGCATATAAGCGCTTTTTTCGCTTCCCTTTCGCCATTCGGCACAACCATTCTTCCGTCATTGTCCCACTCGCACGACAGTTCTGCGGGAATTGCATCTTCTAACATCTTGTATAATTCATTTATTGAAGCCATAATAATTCTCCTTTATTTCTGTCAGTTCTTTTAAACATAAAAGCTCTTCGGATACGTCAAGGTTCGCCTTTAGTTTCCCCTTTATCTTCACCGACGTTCTGTCTATAACCTTTTCTATAAGTTCTCCTAAAAGGTCTTCTGACTTTTCTATATTTATTCTGCCAAGCAAACATTCACCTTCGCACATTTCGCGTGTCTTTCCGTCATATTCGGCACATATTATCTGATACAATTTACCCTCTTTAACAATATGCTCGTCGGTTATATTGTAGCCGCTTTTGCATAAGTACTTTCTTAAAGAGTCTTCCTTGGTCATAGGCTGTAATATGTATTTTACGCTGCCTTTTTCTATCGTTCCCTCTTTGAGTATCTGCTCAATAAGCTCTCCGCCCATTCCCGCAATTACTACACAGTCGGGAGTAAACCGCTCTATGCCCTTTAATCCGTCGGTAAGGAACGTATCTATCTTGTCTTCAAGGTTATTCTTTTTTATATTATTTACCGCCTTCTGCAAAGGCATCTCGTTTATATCGGCGGCAACTGCTCTTTTTATCTTGTTGTTTAATGCAAGATATACCGGCAATTTGCCGTGATCTGTACCTATATCAGCCAATATTGCCCCATCGGGTACACATTCGGCTATACGCGCCATTCTTAAATCAAGTGTTGTTTCTGACATTTTGTACTCCGTAAAATAAAAAGGGGCTAAAAAACATAAGCCCCTTAATATCACTCTTAAAAATTCAGTTCTTTGCTGCAAAATATGCGTTAAGCTTTTCTACAAGCTCGTCTGCATTTGTTCCGTGAACTGCGCATGCTGCTTCAATACTTTCGCCTCTTGATGCGGGGCAGCCGAGGCAGTGCATACCAATTGCAAGGAAAAATTCTGCTGTACCTCTATCATAATCGAGTACATCACCGATGATTGATTCTTTTGTTACTTTCATTTTCATTTACCTCCGTGATAATTTTTTTATCGTATTTATTATACCCATTTTTTGCATAATTGTCAATGTTTTTATGAATTTTCAATATGTCTTCGCACGAATATTATTAATTAGTCATTTCGAGTGCGGGCAACGCCCGAGGAGCACTTTGGTTCGTGCTTTCTAACAACGCAACAAAAAATATCGTAGAAATAATCGATTATGGTCATTTCGAGTGAAACACCGTTAGGTGTGGAATCGAGAAATCTCCGTTTTACATATTTGCTTATACGGAGATTCCTCGACTACGCTCGGAATGACCATAGGGGTATAGTTTGCAAACACAACAACCGCCTTCTCCAGCGGAGAAGGTGTCGAGGCGTTGTTAATACTATAAATTATTACAAAGTTAGTCGCCGAGACGGATGAGGAGATTGTTCTTTGTTGCTCTCCTCATCCACCGCAAGCGGTCCCCCTTCTCCGCTGGAGAAGGCTT
>JAFQOB010000083.1 GCA_017395725.1 Clostridia bacterium | reverse complement strand
TGATTCTTGACGAAGCGACGTCGTCGGTTGATACGCGTACTGAAAAAAGGATACAGGACGCAATGGTTAACTTAATGAAGAACAGAACGAGCTTGATTATTGCGCACAGACTTTCGACGATACGAGATGCAGACAAGATAGTAGTTTTAGACCAAGGCAAAGTTGTGGAGATAGGAAATCACGACGAGCTTCTTGAAAAGCAAGGCAAGTACTATGACCTTTATATGACACAGTTTGCCGGCAATCAAATATAAAAATATACAAAAAACATCACCTATATGCGCATTATAGAGGTGATGTTTTTTTATACCAATAAAAAACTTCCCAAGTCTAATTCTTGGGAAGCTTTAAGGTATTATTTACAGATTATTGTTCGTTATTCTTTTTGTAGAAGAATGAGCCGATTACCAAAACGACAGCAAATACAATCAAGTAGAAAAGAACGGGGAAAGAGAAGGAGCCGTTTGCTTTTGCGTTGAGGTAGGGCTGAATACCGTGAGCATAAATAGCCGCGAACACCATAAAACCGGAAGCTAATATTCCAAATATGGGCAACACGATATTTTTAAGAACGTTTTCTTTGCCGTGTTTTTTAATGAACATTATAAACACGGGAATATAGAATCCGTAAATTGTAATAATGGGAAGTTCAGAAGAGTCAAAACTGAACAAACCGAAGATAGGATTCATAAGGTTAGCACCATAGAAGTAGAACAACCAAGCAGAACAAGCCAAAACACCGATTATAGCGGAGTTATAGGGCATATTGGTTGTGGGGCTTACTTCGTTTACGACTTCGGGCTTAGGACCTTGGTTACGAACTGAGATTGCATACATAGCACGTGTAGAGGCAAGCATAAGACCGTTGAGGGTACCAAAGCAAGAAATAACGATAAGTACGCTAAGTGCAGTACCGCCGATATTACCGAAGATATTCTTAAACGCGGTGGGAGCACCTTCTGCCTGAAGGACGGAAATGTCTGCCGCGCCTGCGAGACCGATATAATAAGTAATGTAAACTGCAACAATGATAATGCTTCCTATGGTAAGGGCGATAGGAAGATTTTTCTTTGAATCTTTAAGCTCAGCATTGATTGAAGTAGCGATGATCCAGCCTTCGTATGCGAAAGCGGTAGCAACGACAGCAGCGAAGAGAGCAGACATATTGCCGCCTTGAGCAACAACACTTGCTGTTTTGAAGGATTCAATAGTTGTTCCGTTAATAAGACCTACTACAGTACCTACGATTGCCATAAGCAAAAGGGGAACGAGCTTGATAAAGGTTGTGCTTACCTGGAATTTACCCGCAAGCTTAGGGGAAAGTGAGTTGAGGGCGTAAGAAGCAACGAGATAGAACGCTGAAAGAGCAAGACATGCTCCGCCCGTAATATCACCGCCGAAAAGTTCAACTGTGTAACGTGCAGATACCCAAGCGAGAACGCTAGTCATACCGGGAAGGTAGATGAAAGCGTTAAACCAAGCAACGTAGTAAGCATATTTTTTACCGATAGTTGCTTCTGCGTAGTCAACGAGACCGTTAACCTTTTCATAGTGGGAGCTGAGGTTTGCAAGGTTAAGGGCGCAGATTATCATAACGACACCGCCGATAAGCCAAGCGAGGATACCGAGAGGCATATTACCCTCGGTTTTTTCGAGAACTGTTTGAGCTTTAAAGAATACGCCGGAGCCGATAACTATACCGACAACCATGCATATAGCAGTCAACAGACCGAATTTACGTTCGAGTTTATTGTTCAATGTAGTGTCCTCCAAATTTATTTGATGATACATTATAACACTATCAAAGGGGGATTTCAAGTGTTTGTTAATAATTTGATAGAATATTTGTAAAAAAATATACAATTTTGGAATTCGTATAGATGTTATCGGTATGTGAATTATCACAATAAACTATAATAAACAATAAACAAAATGCCAATTCTATAATATAATATGTACAGATTTCAAAAAATCTTTTTGTTACTATTGACAACAAAAACGAATGGTGTTAAAATACACTGTATAATTGTTTTTACGGATATACTATCGAGACTTTGAAAAAATGTGTCCGGTAATATACAATATAAAATTTTTTCATAAAGGAGAAAAAGACAATGAAAAGACTTCTCGCACTTATTCTCGTTGTTGTTATGTGCGCGGCTGTAATGGTAAGCTGCGGAAACAAAGATGACGGCAACACATTTAAGATTGGCGGTATCGGTCCTACAACAGGCGATGCAGCAATTTACGGTCAGGCAGTTATGAACGGCTGTAAGATAGCTGTTGATGAAATCAACGCTGCAGGCGGTATCGGCGGTATGCAGATCGAATTCAACTTCCAGGACGATGCAAACGTTGCAGAATCTTCTGTAAACGCTTACAACAAGCTTATGGACTGGGGTATGGACGTTCTCGTTGGTACAGTTACCACAACACCCTGTATTTCCGTATCTGCAAAGGTTTACACAGACCGTGTATTTGCACTTACACCCTCTGCATCTTCTACAGATGTAACAAAAGACAAGGACAATATGTTCCAGCTTTGCTTCTCTGACCCCAACCAGGGTACAGGTTCTGCTACCTACATTGCAGCTAACATGGCTGACAAGAAGATAGCTATTATCTACAGAAACGACGATGCTTATTCTCAGGGCATCAGAGACACATTTGCCACAGAAGCAAAGGCTAAGAACCTTAACATTGTATACGAAGGAACTTTCACAGCAGATACAGCAACAGACTTTTCTGTACAGCTTACAGCAGCAAAGGCAGCAAACGCTGATCTTATCTTCCTTCCCATTTACTATCAGCCTGCATCTGTAATTCTTTCTCAGGCAAAGACAATGGACTATGCTCCTACATTCTTTGGTGTAGACGGTATGGACGGTATTCTTACAATGGAAAACTTTGACATCAAGCTTGCTGAAGGCGTAATGGTTCTCACACCCTTCTCAGCAGACGCAGAAGATGATCTCACAAAGAACTTTGTTAAGAAGTACAAAGAGCTTCACGGCGAAGTACCCAACCAGTTCGCAGCTGACGGTTATGACTGTATCTATGCAGTTAAGGCAGCATACGAAAAGGCAGGAGCAACAAAGGAAATGACAAGAGCAGAGCTTTGCGAAGCACTTGTAAAGGCAATTAAGGAAATCAGCTTTGACGGTCTTACAGGTCAGGATATGACATGGTCCGACAAGGGTGAAGTTAACAAGATGCCTACAGCAGTAGTAATCAAGGACGGCACGTACGTTTCTGCAGAAGCTGCTGAATAATTCTAAAGTTTATTTATTAGACAAAAAAGTAATTGACGAGGTGCAATTCTAATGTTGGAATTTCTTTCCTACTTGATCAGCGGAATAAGCCTCGGAAGCGTTTATGCAATTATCGCATTGGGGTATACGATGGTATACGGCATTGCGAAAATGCTAAACTTTGCACACGGCGACGTTATCATGGTGGGCGGATATGTAAGTCTGCTCGCCATGAAGTCTGTTGGGCTTCCGGTATGGGCTGCGATTCTTCTCGCTATGGTCGTATGTACAGTATTAGGTGTAATAATTGAAGGATTGGCATATAAGCCGCTGCGTTCAGCACCTTCTCTTGCCGTGCTTATAACAGCAATCGGCGTATCATATTTTTTACAGAATTCGGCTTTGCTTATTTGGGGAGCGAACCCGAAGGTATATTCTCCCATAATTGAAGGAACATTCAAGTTGTTTGACGGAAAGCTTCCTATTTCATATATTTCGATGCTTACCGTTGTTGTATGTATAATAATAATGATAGGTCTGACTATCTTTACAAGCAAGAGCAAAATGGGTAAGGCTATGAGAGCCTGCTCGGAGGACAAGGCTGCTGCTCAGCTTATGGGTATTAACGTAAACAAGACGATATCTTTAACGTTTGCCATAGGTTCTGCATTGGCGGCAATTGCCGGAGTTCTTCTTTGTTCATCATATCCGACACTTATGCCTACTACGGGTTCGATGCCCGGTATTAAGGCATTTACTGCAGCCGTATTCGGCGGTATCGGTTCTATTCCCGGTGCATTTTTAGGCGGTATATTGCTCGGAATAATCGAGTCTCTTGCAAAAGCGTATATTTCGACACAGCTTGCTAATACGGTTGTGTTTGCAGTGCTTATCATCGTTCTGTTGGTACGTCCTGCCGGACTTCTCGGCAAATATGTACCGGAAAAGGTATAGGGTGGAGCGATGAAGAAATTTAATTTGAAAAAGACTACTAAAGTTGACTTTGCTACATATCTGGGCGTAATCGTGATGTTTATCGTTCTTTCCGTAATGCAGAACGGAGGTATGCTAAATTACTCTATGTCGGGTATGCTTGTTCCTATTTGTTGTTTTATAGTAATGGCTGTATCACTTAACCTTACCGTTGGTATACTCGGTGAGCTCAGCCTTGGCCACGCGGGATTTGTAAGCGTTGGTGCGTTTTCAGGCATTATTGCTTCACAGAGCCTTATCGGTGTTATAGAATCAGCGCCTTTAAGACTTGGTATAGCACTTGTAGTAGGTGCGATATTTGCTGCAATTGCAGGTTTCCTTGTTGGTATTCCCGTTCTTCGTCTGAGGGGCGACTATCTTGCTATAGTTACACTTGCATTTGGCGAGATTATAAAAGACCTTATCAACTGTTTGCTTGTTGGTATAGATTCAAAGGGACTCCACGTGCTTTTCAATGCGAAGGGACTTCTTACAGTTGAAGACCTCCATTTGAAAGAGGGCGGAAGAGTTATAATTAAGGGTGCACAGGGTGCAACGGGTATACAGACTATATCTACGTTTACAGCGGGATTTATACTTATAATGATTACACTCGTTGTAGTACTTAACCTTACGAGAAGCCGTTCGGGCAGAGCGATTATGGCTTTGAGAGATAACAGAATTGCGGCTGAATCGGTTGGCATCAACGTTACGAAGTACAAGCTTATGGCGTTTGTAACATCGGCGGCATTGGCGGGCGCAGCAGGCGCATTGTACGGTCTTAATTTCTCGGCGGTTATTTCATCAACGTTTAACTTTAATATTTCTATAGAGATTCTTTTGATGGTAGTATTCGGCGGTTTGGGTAACGTTTGGGGTTCCGTAATTGCTGCGGCAGTTATCAGACTTCTTCCCGAGCTTTTGCGTGAATTAAACGACTACCGTATGCTTTTCTATGCAATAATTCTTATTCTCGTTATGATTGCTACAAACAATCCTACGTTTAAGAATATGCTTGGAAAGCTTATTCCCAAGAAAAAGGGGGCAGAGATAGATGGATAGATTTGCACATAGACGCGGAAAACTTGTTCCACTTCCCAGTGATGCCCTTGTTCCCGAAAGAGATTTGAACAGCTCGCCTATACTTGAAGCAAGACACCTTGGTATTGAGTTTGGCGGTTTGAAAGCCGTTGACGATTTTAACCTTACTATAGGCAGAACGGAAATTGCGGGACTTATCGGACCTAACGGTGCGGGTAAGACTACCGTATTTAACTTGCTGACAAAAGTATATCAGCCTACAAAGGGTACCATACTTATTGACGGTATAGACACTCACGGAATGAACACCGTTCAGGTTAGTAAGATAGGCGTTGCAAGAACGTTCCAGAATATCAGACTTTTCTCCAACCTTACGGTTGAAGAGAACGTAAAGCTCGGTATGCACAATCAGATAAAATACGGTATGCTCAGCGGTATTTTACGTGCACCGAATTATTGGAAAGAAGAGAAAAGAGCCCACGAAAAAGCAATGGAGCTTCTTCATATATTTGAAATGGAAGACCTTGCGAACCAAAAGGCAGGTTCACTTCCTTACGGTGCTCAGAGAAGACTTGAAATTGTAAGAGCGTTGGGAACAAATCCCGGACTTTTGCTTCTTGACGAGCCGGCGGCAGGTATGAACCCCTCGGAGACTGCGGAGCTTATGGAAAATATACTTAAGATTCGTGATACGTTTAAGATAGCTATTATGCTTATTGAGCACGATATGAATCTTGTAATGGGTATATGCGAGGGTATATGCGTACTTAACTTTGGTAAGGTTATTGCCAAGGGAAGTCCCGAGGATATTCAGTCAAACCCTGTTGTTATCGAGGCATACCTCGGTAAGAAGAAGGAGGGTTAAATTATGTCTCAGATTCTTAAAGTTGATAATATAAACGTGTATTACGGCGCGATACACGCCATAAAGGGTGTTTCTCTTGAGGTTAACGAGGGAGAGATAGTTACTCTTATCGGTGCTAACGGTGCAGGTAAGTCTACGACGCTTAAGGCAATTTCCAACCTTTTGCATCCCAAGACGGGAAGCATAGAGTTTTTTGGTGAAAAGCTTGCACACATTCCCCCTCATAAGATTGTTGAAAAGGGACTTGCGCACGTTCCCGAAGGCAGAAGAATATTTTTGCAGATGACCGTTCAGGAAAATCTTGAAATGGGTGCGTATACCCAGGGTGGAAAGACCTTTGATGAAGATATTGAGGGAGTTTATAAACAGTTCCCCCGACTTCTTGAAAGAAGAAAGCAGATTGCAGGTACGTTATCGGGCGGTGAACAGCAGAT
>JAFQOB010000082.1 GCA_017395725.1 Clostridia bacterium | reverse complement strand
TGTTTCTGCAAGAGCATATATCTTCTTGTTAATAAGAAATCCGGGAAGAATATACGCAGAGTTGGAAGAAACGTCAACTATAACGCTTCCCTCTTTCATAAGCTTTGAAAATTCCTGATTAATGTAAACGGTACCTAAAGCGTTTACACGGAGAATCTTCTCCTGTCCTGCCATATTGGGTGAAAGACCTGCAGAATTTATAACGTTCTTGATTTCGCCGAGAGATGCCGCATATTCAGCCAATGCCTTAACGCTGTTTCTGTCCGAAGTGTCGCAAGCATGTGCATAAGCCTCAAATCCAAGCTCTTTCAATGTGTTTACCGCATTTTCAAGCTTTGCAACAGTTCTTCCTGCAAGAACTATTATTTTGTCCTTTGACATAAATTTTGCAGCTTCAAGCCCCATTCCGCTTCCGCCGCCTGTGATTACGCATACGTTTTTCATTTCGTATGTCCTCCTGTATTTTGTTTTTTTTGAAATCAGTTTAACATTTTTTTTATATGTCAATTATTTTTTTATACTCTTTATTTCTGTAAATCAAACTCAAATCTCTTTATCTCGGACACTTCCGACAGCTCCTCGGTAAGACATTCCAAAAACCGCGCTACGTATACGTTTTGTCGTCTTTCCGGAGTAAAGAGACAGTTTACTCGTCTTTCGGGCATATCAAAAGCTGTTTCGCATATTCTGATACGTCCGTTTTCACAAAGACCCTTGGCAACACTTACGGGTACTATCGCCCAATTGTTTTTCTTTTCCACAAACAGCTTTACCTGAGACATAATATTTACGCTCATCTGAGGAAAAGAACCCTTTCCAAAGTTATTGATATGCCAATCTGCAAAACCTACAAACCAATCAACAAACACTTCATTTTTTACTGAAAGACAGTCAAGAGATACTCTTTCAGGATAGTCTGAGTCGCTAGCACATATAAATACCATAGGCTCTGAAAAAACAGGTAACGTAGTTATCTTATCCGACCCAGCACTTTCTGTGTTGAATGCTATATCCGTCTGCCCCTGCAAAATACTTTTACAGGCCGCTTCAACCTCGTAATCCTGCATAATAAGCTCAACGTCGGGGCATTTCTGCATAAATCTTTCGTATGTTCCTGTCAACAAAAATGACCCTAAGCTGTTTAAAGCCGATACTCTCAGTCTCTTTCTGTGGGCTGTGCAAAGTCCGTTAATTTTTCCCATAAGGCTTTCATACTGTAAGGCAAGGTCGTAAAACTCTTCCCCCATAGGTGTCAGGCTGATTTCCCTCAGCCCCTTTTGCCTCAAAAATAACGGCTGTCCCAATTCTTTCTCAAGATTTTGCAACCTAATACTCAAAGATGACTGACATATACATAATGCCTCAGATGCTTTGGTTATTGATTTGCAACGCGCTACAGCCAAAAAAGCCTCTATACCGGTATTTGTCATACAAAAACTCCTTTTATCGCAAGAAGATATTGAATACATTCTATATTATACTTCAAAAAAATGAATTTTACAATACTGCTTTACAGATTTATAATAAAATTATGGAAAGCAATCCATAATATTATAAATCTAAAGTATTTTTTCCTAAATCTTGACACTATGTTCGTGCCGTTTTATAATATTTATAATACCTGTATAATAATACTAATGTAAAAGGACGGTTTTTTCACTATGAACAAACAAGATTTATTTAAAATAATCGACGATTCCTGCGAAGTTACAAAAAAAGCGGCATTTAAGATTTTTGACCATCCCGAATGGGACGGAAATGAATTCTATGCAAGTAAACTCCTTACCGACATTCTTAAAGATATGGATTTTGAGGTTGAAATGGGTATTGCAGACTTACCCACAGCCTTCAGAGCGACCAAGAAGTTTGGAAAAGGCGGTCCCAACATTGGTTTTATCGGTGAATACGATGCATTGCGCGATTTCCAACACGCCTGCGGACACCACATGCAGACCCCCGCAATAATAGCGGCTGTTGATGCTTTGATTCCATATATTACAGAAAATAATATAAACTGCACTCTCACAGTCTACGGTGCTCCTGCCGAAGAGACCTTTGGCGGTAAAATAATTATGATGGAAAAGGGCTTCTTCAAAGAGCTCGATGCCGCTATAGCATCACACGCTACTCAGGATACGGCGGCTATAAGCGGTCCTTCCTACGCACAGTTTACTTTTAAAGTTGAAGTAACAGGCAAAAGCGCACACGCCGCTTCATACCCGCATATCGGAAGAAGTGCTCTTGATACCCTTATTCTCGCATTTAACGGAATTGAATTTATGCGTGAACACACAAAGGACAACGTCAGAATGCATTATTCTATAGACGAAGGCACAGGCCCCTCAAATGCGGTACACCCTAAGGCAAAAGCTACTATCTGCGTTCGTTCAAGAGAAAGCTCGGCTTTGCCCGACCTCGAAAAACGTCTCCGCAATATACTTAAGGGCGCTTGTCTCATGTGCGAAACCAAGATAAAAATAAAGAAACAGCCCGTATACCTCGTACAGATGCCCAACGAAGTTTTAAGATACCTTGCATACGACAACTTTGAACTGCTTAATATGGAAAAAATCAACAGAGAAGCTACACCCGCAGGCGGCTCCACAGACTTCGGTAACGTTACAACCGTTGTTCCCGGAATCCTCGTAAAGCTTCCCTTCTGCAAAGACCCCACACATTCTATGGGTTGGGTTAAAGCAGGTAAAACAGATGCGGCTGTTAAATGTATGTTAGATTCCGCAAAGGCTATGGCGGGTATTGCATACGACCTCCTTTCTAATCCCGAGCTTGTTGTTAAAGTTAAAGAATCTTTTATTGAACAAAGTAAATATAATTAAAAAACGGAGATAAAGAATATGATTATTGGAGTACTTAAAGAAATTAAACCCAACGAATACCGCGTTGCTGCCGTTCCTGCATCTGTAAAGGAAATTACGGCAAGAGGACACCGCGTTCTTATTGAAACAAACGCAGGTATCGGAAGCGGATTTTCTGACGCGGAATATATCGCTGCGGGCGCTGAAATCTGCCAGACAGCAGACGAAGTTTACACAAAATCCGATATTTTCTACAAGGTTAAAGAATTTTTCCCCGAAGAATATAAATATATGAAAGACGACAAGGTTATTTTCACATATATTCATTCAAATGCTCACCCCGAAGAAACCGACGCTATTCTTGAAAGCAAGGTTACTGCTATAGCTTACGAAGATATCACCGACAATAACGGCGGCTTCCCCCTCCTTAAGCCTATGAGTATACTTGCGGGAAAAGGCGGATTCTTAGCAGCCCTCCACCATATGCAATCTACAAATCAGGGTAACGGTCTTCTTCTCGCAAACGTATGCGGAATCGATGCTCCCGTTGTTTCTATTATCGGTGCCGGTAACTCAGGTCTCGGTGCGGCTGAACTTGCTGCAGGCTTTGGCAATACAGTAAGAATCCTTGACGTTAATATGGCGGCAATGGAAGCGGCAAAGGCTAAGCTTCCCTCAAACGTCTCATTCCTTATTTCAAACAGAGAAAATCTTGTTAAGTGCATAAAGGAAAGTGACGTTATAATAAACTGCATTATGTGGCCCAAGCACAGAAAAGACCACCTTATCTACAGAGAAGACCTTAAGATGATGAAAAAAGGCGCTATGATAGTTGACGTTGCTTGTGATGACGAGGGTGCTGTTGAAACCTGCAGAAGCACGACCCATACAGACCCCGTTTACTTTGAAGAAGGTATTAAGCATTACTGCGTTGATAATATCCCCTCTGCATTTGCAAGAACTGCATCTATCCTTCTTTCTACAGCTACTCTTCCCTATCTTCTCAAAATGGCAGACAAGGGTGTTAAGACCGCTTTGAAAGAAGATATACACTTGAGACGCGGTCTTACAGCCTACAACGGTATGCTTACACTCAAGGAAACGGCTCTTAAACAAAACAGAGAGCTTACTGACGTTGAAGAGCTTGTAAAAAGCTTCTGATTTTTGAAAACTACATATTATGATGTGTGTGGACTTTTTTCACACACATCTGTTATATTATCAACAAACAAAGAGGTAATTTTCTATGACAAAAGGTAAACTTATCAGAAAAATACTTTGGGATTACTTGATTATAACCGTTGGTTGCATACTGTACGCACTATCCTTTACGGTTTTCTTTAATTCAAATAACTTGGCAATGGGCGGTTTTACAGGTTTAGCACAGGTTGTTAACCATTTTATACCCGCATTTCCAATAGGTACTATGGTCTTTATAATGAACGTGCCTCTTATGTTGATTGGCTTTAAAAAAGAGGGCTTTAAGCTTCTTTTTGCTTCATTCTATGCACTTTTGCTAACCTCGGTTATGATAGACTTGATTGACATATTTTTTGAGTTTCCAAAAATGGATACACTCCTCGCTTGTATCTTCGGAAGTATCCTCCTGGGTATCTCTCTTGGAATTATGATGCTGAAAGCGGCTACGACAGGAGGAACCGAGCTTTTGGCAAGACTTTTAAAATATAAGATACAATCACTGTCAATAGGCAAGGTTTGTCTTATTATTGATATTACCGTTATTTGTATTTATGCTCTGAGCTTCCGTATGCTTGAAAGTGCCCTCTACGGAATTATTGCAATGTATATTTCAAGTATTGCAATGGACACCGTATGTTACGGTTCTTCAAACGGTAAAATGGCATATATTATTAGCGACAAGAATGAGAAAATTATGAAAAATCTCCTTGAACAAGGCTTTGGTGTTACGGTGATTAACGGCAACGGCGGTTGGACAGGAGATGAAAAAAAGATTCTTCTTTGTACAGTTAAGAAAAATAAAGTTGCGGCTATAAAAAAGGCTGTAACGGAAATAGACCCGGAAAAAGCTTTTGTTATTGTTTGCGAAGCAAAGGAAGTCTTCGGCGAAGGCTTTGGCGATTATACAAGTATTGGTATATAAAATCATACGATACAGTTGAGACCACCTAAATTAATCGGTGGTCTTATTTTTTTGTATACCTAAAATATTATAATATCCTTGCTCTTCTTGATTGCATATTCAAGGGCAATTTTTGTTCCGCTTTTGCGACTTGACGGAGTATACAATTCGTCATAATAAACGATACAAAAGCGGCTTCGGTTTATCATTTCGTAATTGCGTTCTACGTATGCTGCCCTACCTGCATTTTTTATCTTTTCGGGATAATAAGTCTCATCATAAAAAGTTAATAAATAAGATTTGTAAATATCGCTTATATATGGAAACTCTGCCCGCACGTAAATTCTTTTTATGTGTGGGAATTTTTCTTTTATTTGCGTAACAATTTCTAAACATAAACTGTCAAAACGGCTCTTGCTTCCAAATAAAAAAGTATCAACATTCTTTTCAACAATCAGTCTTTCAATGGCTTTGGTTAATTTCGTTTTCAATTCGTCGGTTTCGCTTATGTTTCTGTGTCCAAAAAAACAGCAGGTATTATCTAACATACTCCATCTCTCACTTTACAAAACAAATGCACTTTATTTGTCACAATATCTTCTATT
>JAFQOB010000081.1 GCA_017395725.1 Clostridia bacterium | reverse complement strand
TCGCATTAATATTTGAAAAGACCAGTACAAGAACACGTTGCGCATTTGAGGTAGCGGCGGCAGATTTGGGAATGCACCCCGTATATCTTGACTCTACCGGCTCACAGATAGGCAAAAAAGAAAGCATTGCAGACACCGCCCGCGTTCTCGGCAGAATGTTTGACGGTATCGAATACAGAGGTTTTGGCCAAGACCTCGTTGAAGAACTTGCTCAACACGCCGGTGTTCCCGTATGGAACGGACTTACAAACGAGTTCCACCCCACACAGATATTGGCTGACTTCCTTACAATAAAGGAACATTTTGGCTCTTTGAAGGGCAAAAAGCTTGTATATCTCGGTGATGCAAGATACAATATGGGCGACTCCCTTATGGTAGGTTGTGCAAAAATGGGTATGCATTACGTTGCATGCTCCCCAAAAGAATACTTCCCCGTTTCCAACCTTATTGAAAAATGTCGCGAGATTGCAAAAGAAACAGGCGCTAAGCTTGAATTTATTGAAGACCCCAAGGAAGCAGTAAAGAATGCAGATGTTCTTTACACAGACGTTTGGGTATCGATGGGCGAACCTGATGAAGTATGGGCAAAGAGAATTAACGACCTCGTTGATTACAGAGTAACCAAGGAGCTTATGGAAATTGCAGGTCCTCAGTGCAGATTTATGCACTGTCTCCCCTCGTTCCACGACCTTAAGACCTCGGTAGGACGTTCCCTCTTCAACAGATACGGCATTGACTGTATGGAAGTTACAGATGAAGTATTTGAAAGTGAACAATCTATTGTATTCGACGAAGCAGAAAACCGTATGCACACCATAAAAGCCATTATGGCAGCAACATTAGCATAAAGAAATAATCAAAGGGGGCTTTTTAAAAAAAGCCCCCTTTTAATCCCCCAAAAATTTTACCTCTCTGGTTTGTGCTATACAATAACGTTATATAAAAACAATAGGGCTGTGCAACTTAACAAAGTATGTACAACCCTTTTTTTCAAAGTTTTTGAGGGTTTGTGAACTTTTTTCAAAAAGTTCCCTTTATAAATTTATCTCATTTGAAAATATGGTTCATATTCGGAAGACTCTACTATTTCATAACTAAAGTTTTCCGGAGCTATCTCGCCGTGTGTAAAAGTATATTTTACTAGATGGCTCTTCATAAAGTATCCGGGGTCTGCGTAAAACTGCGCATAAATTTCGCATGAGGCATAATTATCGTAATCCTCATCTCCAAATTCAATAATGCCGCCATTTTCATCAAATAACTTTCTGTCCGTAACAACATAGCTCGTTAATCCTCCGCCGTGCCTATGAACATAGGAAATTTGTCCTTCGCGAACAGCAAATACTTTATCAAATCCCGAATGGTCGGTTAGTCCGAACACATCAGTAGCATACTGTTTGCACATATCAGCCAAACTACTGTCAGAAAGCGGTTCTTGCCCATCTTTTGTCATTATCTTTTTAAAATAGCAGTACAAAAAATCGTATAACGAAACAGAGTATTCACTCATTTCTTCCGCAGAAACTTCACCAGCTTTTTTTAATTCAAAATTATAATCCGGAGTGCTCAACCAGTATTCTAAAAAATCAGTCTCTTGGTAAAACTCTTTGTGTTTATCAAAAAATTCGCCCCCCATGAAGATGTGGAATACTTAATGAAACACCATTCACACCTTGACCGACCATAAAACTGGCATAATCACCACTCTTAACTTCAACACCTTTTGCATCTTTTATAAAAACAGAAATAAATAAATATTTATTATTTGGATCCAAATTCACATAAAAATCGCCAAATTCAAAATTCTTAAATTTCTCATACATGCCTTTTTTTACGCCAGCAAGCTCCTCAATAGTAGCTACATCTTTGGTCAAAAATGCCTTCGCCATTTTCTTCCAACTCTCATCAATATCAAAACCTTCTATCGTTTCAAGCGTTGATTTTTCCCTTTCCCAAGATATTACATGATATATCTTATCCGGATTATTGGTTACATTAATTTTTTGTGTTTCTTCCCCCGTATTCTTGTTCGAATCCACTTTGGTGCAACCAAATACAGTTCCGGCAAGTAAGCAAACAAAAAGGCAGAAAACAATTAACGATATTCCTCTTTTTTTCTTTGAACTGTCAAGTATATTTAGAATTCTGCCCTTCGCAGTCTTTACGCTTGGATTAAAATGGGTAGAAAAAGCATTTTGCTTATTTTTGCAATTTTTTAGAATTTTTATCATAACATCACCGTATTGTACCCTTCTCTCTTCGTTCATTCCGTAGAGTGTTTTTTCATCGCAAGAAAGCTCCATTTCTTCATTAAGTAATTGTACAGCAATATGCGCCGCCGGGTTAAACCAATGAATAGATTTTGCAACTACCGCGCAAAGCTTTACCCACAGATCTTTACGTTTATAATGTGTAAGCTCGTGTAAGATTACCCCCTCCCACGCGCTATCATCAAGCGTTATTTCGGGAAGCACAATCACTGGTCTTATATAACCCACAAGCATAGGACTCGTTACATCTTTTAATACAAACAATTTTGGAGCATTTTTTATTTCAAAAGATTCACATAAGCTGTCATATAATGCTTGAATATTTCCCTCTGCTTTCACAGCACTACCTTTCAGTTCTTTCAAAAAACTGCTATAGTCCTTCAATTCAACAAACAAACAGAACACAGTGCCAAGAAGCCATATACAAAAAGCGGAATACACAACACGCTTTAAGCTTACTGTAAAGCCACGCTTGTCTGTCCCCTCATTCAACCGTCCTGCATTTTCACTCGGTTCAACAGGCCGATTAACAGTACCGTTTACATTTAATGAGTTTGTAGCTGACGGAAGTATGGTAGTATCCGCGTTATCCGTTTTGTTGGTATTTACCTCAGGTGCTATATTGTTGACTGAACTTACAGTTTCTTCTGAAAAAGCATTATTTTTACCATTTGACAAATCGGGGTTCACTTCATTTTGAAACTGTTCGGAAACAGATACATTAATAAGCGGCGGCAGAACGGCTATACTTATCGGCACACACATACGCAGAATTACAATCAACCACAACATATACCGACAATATGCGGTAATTTTTTTGCGCATTACACCTTTAAACGCCATCAATATTAATGTTATAGCTGTCAATACAATAGACAAACCTAACAATTGAACCAAAAAACGTATCATTTACCTCCGTCCTTTCGTTTTTGAAGCTCACTCTTTTTAGCTTCAAGCAATTGTGTAAGCTCATCTATTTCCCTCTCGCTTATTCCCTCGGAAGATATAAGCGAAGCCACCATAGCGGGAACTGTTCTTCCCACCCTTCCGCAAAGATTGACCGACTCTGAAACAAGATATTCCTCTTCGCTGATTATTGGAAAAAACTTGTGAAAATATCCGCTTCTATCTGCATCAATATATCCCTTGTTGCACAACCGAGACAACAAGACGTGAGCTGTTTGAGTCTTCCAACTATGTGTTTCCGCCAAGCTTTTGACAATTTCTCCCGCCTTCATTGGAGTTCCTTTTGCCCAAAGCACACGCATTATTGCAATTTCGGCATCTGATAGTTTTTCGTTTTCCATAATTCTATCCTCCTCATTTGTTTAATACCAACTTTATACACTTTGTCTACAGTTTTAGCATAACATACTTAAGACATTTTGTCAACACTTTTTTGTGAGAAAATTTTGTTGTATTATTATAAAAGGCAACTTTTTCCATTTGAGCATTTCTTATCTTATACTTCAAGGTGTTCTGACTATCATCGAGAGTAAATCTGTACTTTGCTTTAGAAAGTTCAGACTTAATCTGCTTTGCGTAACCCAAAGATCTGTCGGTAATAGTAAGAATTCTTACCTGTTCGGGAGCCATCCAAGTAGGAAGTGCGCCCGCATACTTTTCGATAAGATAAACAAGTGTTCTTTCGTAGCAGCAAAAAAACTTCCTCTTTTTTAAAAAAATTTAAGATATACTTGTAATCACAAAAAAAAAGTAGTATAATATTTCAGATATAAAAAAATAATAAATATGAGAGGTGAGATTGTGGACGGCAGTAGTTGGTGTAGTTATAGAGATATGGTGTTCTTTTGTTATCAAATATTGCACAGATGCAGTCTGTCCACGGTCTGATCGAATTATATTTTTTGATAAAGGGAAGCCATTGTCTGTCTCAAAAAACAACACTACAAGCATAGGCACAAAGCAAGTGTGAATTTTTGTTTGAAGCTGACGATGGTATTTTTGCGTCTTTTTTTAACAAAACACCCCCGCTTATGCCCTTACAAAAAAGATTGTAAAGGAGGCACAAGTAATGAGCGTTAACAATAACGAAAATTACATAAACGAAAACACTTCTCTTCCTGATTTCTGTAACGAAATAGCAGAGATAGTAAAAAGCAAACTAACTCCAAAAAAAATGCAAGAGAGTATTCTTTCATATCACGAAAAAGATGTTGCACTGGCATTAACTTCACTTAACGACGATGAACGGCTAAAACTTTTCAGATTACTCGATTTAGAAACTCTCGTGAAGGTATTAGAATATTCCGACAATATAGTTGAACACTTCAAATCGTTAAACATACGCAAAAAAGTGGAAGTTCTTTCCCTTATAGAAACTTCCACAGCAGTTGAAGTTTTGTTGCAGCTTTCAAAAGAAGAAAAAAACTCATTAACCGAGCTTATAGGTCCTGAACTTCGTTCCGAGATCAATCTGCTTCTGTCATTTGACGAAGAAGAGATAGGAAGCAGAATGTCCACAAACTATATTCACATTTCGGACACCAGCACAGTAAAAGAAGCCATGTCCGAATTGATACGGCAAGCAGCTGAAAACGATAACATCTCTATGCTTTATGTTGTTGATGAAAATAATACCTTTTGCGGTGCGGTAGATTTGAAAGATCTGATCATCGCCAGACAAGAAATTCCTCTATCGGAAATCATCACATTTTCATTCCCTTATGTTTATGCAAAAGCGATGATAGAAGATTGTATTCCGTTATTTATTGATTATTCGGAATCATCAATTCCCGTTCTTGATAATGATAACAAGCTGATAGGTGTTGTTACAGCGCAAGAATTTATAGAGGTTCTTGACGAAGAAATGGGAGACGACTATGCTAAGTTAGCAGGCTTAGCCTCCGAAGAAGAATTGTCAGAACCTATTACTGATAGTGTAAAAAAAAGAGTTCCTTGGTTAGCCATTCTACTTGCATTAGGACT
Source organism: Clostridia bacterium (assembly GCA_017395725.1). Next base: position 3,134 of record JAFQOB010000081.1, on the reverse strand, counting down.
AGGCGTTTCTGCAACTGTCGGTCTTTTCGAATCAATAGTGGCACAATTACCGGTCATCATTTGCTTCCAGTCGTTGATACTTGGTATGGCAGGTAACGTAGGAACGCAATCACTTGCTGTAGCTATTAGAGTTCTTATGGATAAACAAATAGGCAGCAAGCATAAAAACACGTTAATTTGGAAAGAGGTACGCATAGGACTTTTAAACGGTATTCTCCTCGGTATACTATCCTTTATTTCTATCGGTGGATATATGTGCTTAATAGGCCACGCCGCATCTTTTGCGTTTGCTGTTTCGGGATGTCTCGGTATTGCTATGATTTTGGCTATGGTTATCTCCTCTCTATCCGGAACCGTTATACCGATAATATTCCAAAAATTTGGCATTGACCCTGCGGTTGCATCAGGTCCGATTATCACAACTATAAACGACTTGGTTGCAGTTATTTCATACTACGGTTTATCGTGGTTGATTCTTATAAAAATAATGAATTTGGGATAATTCATACAATCAGATAACAAATATGCCCCCCGAATACAATTGGGATTCGGGGGGCATATTTTGTATTATTCTACTGTTCAAGCTTATTTTTTAAGCTTATTACCTACAACGTCTGCGAGGATAGCTTCAAACTCATCAATAGAAATAGCGCCGAGGTCTTCACCGGATCTATGTCTAACGGAAATGGTATTATTTTCGATATCCTTATCACCGAGAATAATCATATAGGGAACCTTTTCCATCTGAGCGTTTCTAATCTTATACTTCAATGTATTCTGGCTGTCATCGAGGGTAACTCTGTACTTAGCTTTAGCCAATCTTTCTTCGATCTGCTTTGCATAATCAAGAGCTCTGTCGGTAATAGTAAGGATTCTAACCTGTTCAGGAGACATCCAAGTAGGAAGTGCACCCGCATACTTTTCAATAAGGTATGCAAGAGTTCTTTCATAGCAGCCCAAAGAAGTTCTGTGAATTATATAGGGGAGCTTCTTTTGACCGTCGCTGTCAATATAGTACATACCGAACTTTTCAGCGAGGAGCATATCGATCTGGATAGTAACGATAGTATCTTCCTTACCGAAAACATTCTTATACTGAATATCGAGCTTAGGTCCATAGAATGCCGCTTCGTCAATACCTATTTCATATTTAACGTCGAGGTTCTTAAGGATTTTTTCCATAGTAGCCTGAGCAGTTTCCCACTGTTCAGCAGTACCCTCATACTTCTTAGTATTATTAGGATCCCACTGAGAGAATCTGAATGAGCAGTCTTCAAGAAGCCCTACTGTACCAAGGAAATATTTACAGAGGTTAAGACAGTCTTCAAATTCAGCTTCGAGCTGGTCGGGGCGAAGAACAAGGTGTCCTTCGGAAATAGTAAACTGACGTACTCTGATAAGACCGTGCATTTCGCCCGAATCTTCGTTACGGAAGAGCGTTGAGGTTTCACCGAGACGCATAGGAAGGTCTCTGTAGCTTCTTGCCTGATTAAGATATACTTGATACTGGAAAGGACAAGTCATAGGACGGAGAGCAAGGCATTCTTTCTCTTCATCGTCAGCGTCACCCATAATGAACATTCCGTCGCGGTAGCGATCCCAGTGACCCGAAATCTTGTAAAGGTCGCGCTTTGCCATAAGAGGAGTTTTTGTAAGAAGGTAGTTATGCTCCTGTTCAATATCTTCAACCCAACGCTGAAGAAGCTGGATAACACGTGTACCCTTGGGCAAAAGAATAGGAAGCCCCTGACCGATTTCTTCAACGGTCGTAAAGTAACCAAGCTCTCTACCAAGCTTATTATGGTCTCTCTTTTCTGCCTCTTCAAGAGCTTTAAGGTGTTCTTCGAGTTCAGGCTGTGTGGGGAATGCAGTACCCTTTATTCTTGTCAACATCTTATTGTTCTTATCGTTCTTCCAATATGCGCCTGACTGGTCCATAACCTTAAACGCCTTAAGTGCTTTTGTATAGCAAATATGAGGACCAACGCACATATCAATATAATCTCCCTGCTGGAAGAAGCTGATTACAGCATCTTCGGGAAGGTCGCCAATATGCTCAACCTTATATTTTTCGCCGCGACTCTCCATAAGAGCGATAGCTTCGTCTCTGGGGAGAATAAAGGGCTTGATAGGAAGATTTTCTTTAACAATCTTCTTCATTTCCTGCTCAATTTTCTGTAGGTCTTCTTCAACGAGCTTGGTGTCGCCAAGGTCAACGTCATAATAGAAGCCCTTTTCGTTTGCAGGACCGTAAGCAAAGATAGCTTCGGGATAAAGTCTCTTTATTGCCTGAGCCATAATGTGTGCCGCAGAATGACGTAAAACGTGAAGCTCCTCTTCGGGAGGACAAACGTCAACTCTGCCGTCATTGTAAATAACTTTCATAATATCACCTGTATTTTAAATTTATTTATTTTTAATTTGACCGAATTTGTCTTAGAAAAAGACAAATTCGAACCTAAATTATTCATTAATCATTTTTCACTATTAATTATAAAAAACAAAAGCGCCCTTAACGGCAAAAGGCAAAAAAGCCTAAGCCGTCAAGGGTGCGTTTTTTTATATTCGCACGGTTCCACCTTGATTTTTCACTTAAAAACCAACTCTTTAACGCAGAGGTACGTCGATACCTACTAAAAAATTCAGTAACGAGGCTCCGGAACGGTCTTCATTTCACCCGTCATAGAAAGCTTCCACCAAATACTTTCCTCTCTGTAAAGACTAAAGCAAAACTACTCTTTCCTTCAAACGCCTTTATTTCTTAACTTTTGATATTATATCACTAAAATCCGCCGTTGTCAACAGATTTATTATATATCAACCCTGCATCTTTTTTCGCCATTTTGAAAAGCTTTAATATTTTCAACAATATCCGAAAGAAGTCTTTCGCGGGCTTCGTATGCCCCCCAAGCGTTGTGGGGCGTAAGAAGCACGTTATTGTAATCTTTGATTTCATAGAACGGGTGGTCTACCCCAAAAGGCTCGGTAGAATAAACGTCAACACCGATACCGCCGATTTTTTTATTCTTTATAGCATCAGAAAGTGCCTTTTCATCACATACGGCACCTCTTGCAACGTTTATAAGAATAGCATTTTTCTTCATTTTTGCAATTTTTTCAGCAGAAATAAGCCC
>JAFQOB010000080.1 GCA_017395725.1 Clostridia bacterium | reverse complement strand
TGATGCTTGTGCCTTTTCAGCAGTATCGGATTCTGCAAATATACGAAGCAAAGGCTCGGTTCCTGAGAAACGGCATATAATAAATCCACCGTCTTTGAAGTATACTTTACATCCGTCTTCATAAGAAACATTTTCAATCTCTCTGCCAAATTCGGGAAGTTTCTTATCCTCGAATACGATTTTTGTTATTGTTTCTTTATATGAGGGTTCAAATCTAACGTTTGATTCAACCATTTCATAATTTCCGTACTTTTCACGGAGCATATTCATCATTTCTGTTGCTGACATACCTGTCTTGCTGAGCATTTCAACAAACAAAGTTGCAGCGTAAATTGAATCCTTACCGTTAATGTGTCCTCTAACAGTAAGACCGCCTGAGGATTCGCCTCCGAGAATTGCGTCAACCTCATTTATCTTTGCAGAAATATACTTAAAGCCAACAGGCACTTCATAGCACTCTTCGCCCAAGTCTTTAGCTATCGCATCAAGCATATGCGTTGTTGCAAGGTTTCTTACAACAGGACCTCTCCAGCCCTTATAAACGTGCAAATAGTAGTAAAGCATACAGAGAATATCATTAGCGTCAACATATTCACCGTTACTATCGATAATACCAAGTCTGTCACCGTCACCGTCAACAGCAATACCAAGGTCATATCCTTCTTTTACAACCATTTCAGTAAGCTTTACAAGTCCGCTCTTTGAAGGCGCCGGCATATAACCGCCAAAGTATGCGTCTTTATTTATATTGATTACGTCAAGGGTACAACGAGCAGAAAGAAGAATAACCATTAAAGGATATGTTCCCGAGCCGTGCATAGGGTCAAAGAGTATTCTAAGACCTCTGTTTCTTACAGCTTCAAGGTCCATAACGTTCATTATATCATCAAGGAAATCATTGAAAGGATTCTTGATATATTCAACCGCACCCTTTTCAACAGCTTCTTTAAAATCTATAGAATTAACAGTGTCAACTAAAGCGATAAGTTCTTCCAGTCTGTTGGTTATCTCAACAGAAGCGTCTCTTCCCTCTTTTATTATGAGCTTAATTCCATTATATTCACTGGGGTTGTGGGAAGCAGTAACTTCAAGACCAAAATCGTAATCCTGTTTTTTAACCGTATGCATAACAAGAGGCGTAGGTACGCTTCTGTTCATAAACTTTACGGTAAATCCGTTACCCGCAATAACCTCAGCAAGCCACTTTGCCGCCTCTGCAGACAAGAATCTTCTGTCATAACCGATTATAATAGGTGTCTTGCAATCATTTTCTTTTGCAAGATTTGCAACACCCTGACCAACCTTTTGAATATTTTCTTTTACAAACTCGTCACCGATTACGGCTCTCCAGCCGCCTGTACCAAACTTTATCATAACACCATTCCTTTCTGTTTTAATATTAACATAGCTTTTTTTCTTTGTCAACTTTCTATATAAAACAGGTTAATCTAATACAAATAAAAGTGATTTTATTACAAATTGTGTATATTTTTCTTTAATAAATAGAATAGTATAATTTCTGCTGATTATAACAAATAATAAAATAAAAAAAGCAAAAGGAATAAATACCTATGATACAGAAAAAGACAAAAACACAAAACGACACATCCCATCTCGAAGAAGCTATTTACAAAACACCTCCCGCCTCTGCTACCGACTGGACAGGTTATAATCCTTATATT
>JAFQOB010000079.1 GCA_017395725.1 Clostridia bacterium | reverse complement strand
TGCCTACTTTCTTCCTTAAAGAAAGTAGGTTATGCGTAGTATTCTTTCATATCGTCGAGGCGGAGACAGCTTATTCTTCCACCCTCGCCGTATCCGCCGCCGCAATCAATACCTATCTTACGGTCACCGTACCAAATAGCCGACGGTTCACATTCTTGGTAGTGGTCTGTAGACGTATGTCCGAAGATTACAGTCTTTCCCTCGGGCATAACGTCTTCTTTTTTCATTCTCTCCCATACAGCGTAGGTTCTTATATCGCATTCGGGCAATAATCTCGGCTCTATTATTTCATAAAGCTCTGCGGGGAAGCCGTGCACAAGTAAATATTTCTTTCCGTCAACTTCTATATCAAAGTTAAGAGGAAGATTATTAACATATTCAAAAATCTCTTGTCTTTCCTCTTCGGTCAAGCTGTCAAGCCCCTTTATTGTAACCTCACAACCGTTTCTGTTCCATCTTAATATACACTTCTCTTTTTCATCATCACTGCACTGGGAAAAATATGCTTGGAGCATCATATACTCGTGATTACCCAAAAGCATCTTAACGTTTTTCATCTTCATCACCTGACGCAATATACCTATAGGGTCAGGACCTCTGTCAACAATATCACCTAATATATAAAGGGCGTCGCTGTCGGTTAGGTTTATCTGCGAAAGAATCGAGTCAAACTTCTCTCTGTTTCCGTGTATATCAGAAATAACGTATATCATAAATTTCCCCTTTGTCTTTATAGCTTTATTATTCTATCATACATCGTACAATAGGTCAAGCTTCGTTGTAACTCAATTATTATTTTAGTTTGTTTAATGAATAAAGCAACAATTTATTGATTTTCTCAATTTATCATTTATAATAATAATTAAGGGGGGATATAAAATGTTAAATCCCGAAGCTATAGGAAAAAATATAAAACTCAACAGAGAGAAACTGAATATTACGCAGCAAGAGTTAGCACAAAGGATATTTGTTAGCTATCAAGCTGTAAGTGCTTGGGAAAGAGGTATTGCTTTACCCGACCTTGAAAATACGGCAAAGCTTGCCGAAATATTCAACATTAAAATCGACAAATTGCTAAACGAAAGGCAAGGCAACAACCTATATATCGCCATTGACGGTGGCGGCACGAAAACCGAGTTTGTCCTATTTGAAAAAGAAGGACACGTAAGAAAAAGGGTTATACTTCGCGGCTCAAACCCCAATGACATAGGTATTGAAAACTGCATTGAAATACTGTCAGACGGGATAAACGAATTAACAAAATATAACTCTGTACAGGGTATATTTGCAGGAATTGCAGGTATTACAACAGGAAACCACAAAACAGACATACAAAATCGGCTTTATAAAAAGTACGGTTTTCCCATATTCACCGACACAGATGCGGTAAACGTACTCGCAATGGGAAACACCCCTGAAAATACTGCCTCTATCATTTGCGGCACAGGTTCTTGCGTATTTGTCAGAAAGAACTTCAACCTTACCCGTATCGGCGGTTGGGGCTATCTGTTTGACAGGGCAGGTTCGGCTTACGATATAGGCAACGATGCAATAAGGCACACTCTCGCGGTGTATGATAAGCTTGAAAAACCCACTCTTTTATCTTCCCTTATTGAAGAAAAAGCGGGTGGCGATATTTGGAAAAATCTTTCCGATATATACACAAAAGGCAGGTCGTTCATTGCTTCGTTCGCTCCCCTTGTTACAGACGCAGCAGAAAAGGGAGACCAAACTGCAAAAAATATACTTGAAGCCAATGCAGACAGACTCGGCAAACTTATAGAGCTTGCAAAAAAAGAGTACGGTGCCCCCGATACCTTTGTTTGCGCCGGCGGTTTTTTCAAAAACACTTTATTCAAAAATATGCTTGAACAAAAATCCAAAATCAAGCTATACAGTCCCCTAACACCGCCTGTCTACGGTGCGTGTCTTGAATGTATGAGATTATGCGGAATTGACCTTGATAATTCTTTCCGCCAAAATTTTATTGAAAGCTACAGGTGAAAATATATGTTAAGAACAGAAATGAGAAACGAAAAATCAATGCACATCGACAAGATGGATACTATTGATATGGTAAGAGTAATGAACGAAGAAAATATGAACTCCGTTCTTGCTGTAGAAAAAGCGTTACCTCAGGTAGCAAAAGCTATTGACGCTATATCAGCCGCTATTGAAAAGGGCGGAAAGCTTATTTACATAGGTGCGGGAACCTCGGGAAGACTGGGTATTGCCGACGCAGCAGAATGCCCCCCCACCTTTGGTGTTCCCCACGAGCTTGTGCAGGGTATAATAGCCGGCGGAAAAGAACGTGTCTTCAAAGCAGGTGAAAACGAAGAGGACAACTTCGAAAAGGGTGTTAATGAAGTCAAAGAGCTTCTTCGAGCAGGTGATGTTCTCGTCGGAATATCGGCGGCAGGCGGTGCAAAATTTATTCTCGGCGCACTCGAAACCGCAAAGAGCATGGGCTGTACCACCGTATGTATTACTTCAAACGAGGGCAGTCCCGTAACAAAGGTTGCGGATATTGCCATAGTATGCGATACCGGTGCCGAGGTCATCACAGGTTCAACAAGACTTAAAGCGGGTAACTCCCAAAAATTCGTACTCAATATGCTTTCCACCTGCGCTATGATAAAAACGGGTAAAGTTTATGAAAACCTTATGATAAACCTAAAGCCCTCAAATGAAAAACTGAGACTTCGCGTAATAAGAATAACCTCGCAAATACTTGGTATTGACGAGGAACTTGCAATTCCCCTTCTTGAAAAAAATGATTGGGATATAAGAAAAACCGTTGAAAGTGTAAAATAACTTATTTGAGGTATAAATATGGAACACTCCATAAAAACAAACAATTTTTCTGTCATTTTTGAAATAACCGACCACTGTGCCTCTATAAAAAAAGGCATATTCGGAGATATAACCCTTCTTCGCTCCCCAATATTTTCGGCAACAATCGAAAGACTAAGCGACAAAGAAGAGTTTTGCATATCTTCGGAGTCAAATTGGCAGAATGTCACGATAAATAATAAGAGCTTTATCTTTAACACCCCGGAATCATACGGAGATATAACCTTTATTCTCACCCCAAAAGCAGATAAAAACGGCATATCCTGGTTTACTGAAATAAAAAACTGCAGTGAAGAATATTCGGTTATTTCCGTTGACTATCCGATTCCTAAGGTTACGGCAGATAATTTCAATATGTTTGTTCCCTCTTGCTCGGGCAGAGTTATTGCAGACATTGGAAATATCGGCTTTAAAATGAAAGATACTTATCCTCACCACTATTCGTCTATGCAATATTTTGCATATTACGGAAAAGCTTCAGGTATATATTTAGGAATCCACGATAAAGATGCCTGTATGAAAGATTTTATAATCAATGCAGAAAACGGTACGTCGGATTTAACGGTGCGTTTCTTTGCAATCGGTGCAGGTCAAAAAGCAAACTGCTTTTCTCTCGGCGGTTACGTACGTTGGGAATTTTTTAGCGGCGACTGGTTTGATGCAACTATGATTTACAAATCATTTGTACACCAATATGCCAAGTGGTTACCAAAAATAGATGAAAACGGCAGACTTGATACACCTCAAAAAATA
>JAFQOB010000078.1 GCA_017395725.1 Clostridia bacterium | reverse complement strand
CCTTCATGGTCTTCTCCGAACGCTTGCGCGCATAAAGAACCATCCAACGGATTGCGAGAGTCTGGCGTCTTTCAGGTCTGATTTCGATAGGAACCTGATAGGTAGAACCACCAACTCTTCTTGCCTTAACTTCAAGTACAGGCATAATGTTTTCCATGGCAGCATTGAACTGTTCGAGTGCGGGCTTGCCTGTCTTTGCTTCGACAGCAGCGAATGCCTCGTAAACGATCTTCTGAGCAACACCCTTCTTACCGTCCAACATAATGTTGTTGATAAGCTTTGTAACCAACTTGGAGTTGTACAAAGGATCGGGCAATACATCTCTCTTAGCTATTTTACCTCTTCTTGGCACGGATCTTCCCTCCTTCATAAATAATAATGAATTCATAGGTACTCGAAGAATAACTTCGTACATGCATTTTCCGAGGCGGTTAAATATTTATATAAATAAGTACCGGTCATTCGGATAATCGCAATGACGATATTCATGTGTTACCTTAAAAATAAATGTGGTACAGAAACTTACTTAGGTCTCTTTGCACCGTACTTGGAACGGCTCTGCTTGCGGTTTGCAACACCCTGAGCATCCAAGCTTCCTCTGATGATGTGATAACGCACACCGGGGAGGTCTCTAACCCTTCCGCCTCTGATGAGTACAACCGAGTGTTCCTGAAGGTTATGACCTATACCGGGGATATAAGTTGTAGCTTCAAGACCGTTTGTCAAACGTACTCTCGCGATTTTACGAAGAGCTGAGTTAGGCTTCTTAGGGCTTGTTGTAGAAACTTTGGTGCAAACACCGCGCTTCTGAGGAGCACTAAGGTCTGTAGGAGCGTTCTTAATGGTATTGAAACCCTTCTGGAGAACGGGAGCCTTAGACTTATAAGTCTTCTCTGATCTGCCCTGCTTTACTAACTGGTTAAAGGTTGGCATATTCTTCCTCCTTCTTCAATTTTTCTACTCGTAAATAGGCATAACTATGCCTATGCATACGTAGATACATTAGATTATACCACCGCTTTATATAATTGTCAAGAAGGTTTATTTTTATACATTTTTTTCTACCTTTTGCACAAATTTCAAAACTCTTCCTCCGCAATTATATACAAATACAACACTATCAAGAAACCAAAAAGGGAAACAACTTTAAAAAGCGTTTCCCCTTTTTTCAATTCAATTATTCTTCAGCAGAATCTTCATCTTGTGCCTGTTCAGGCTCGTTCTTGTCTATTTCAACGCTACGGTATCTCTGGAGACCTGTACCTGCAGGAATCAGCTTACCGATAATAACGTTTTCTTTAAGACCGAGCAAGTGGTCAACCTTACCTCTGATAGCAGCATCTGTAAGAACCTTTGTTGTTTCCTGGAAGGAAGCAGCAGAAAGGAACGATTCTGTAAGCAATGCAGCCTTGGTGATACCAAGCAATACAGGTGTAACAGTTGCAAGACAAAGATCTCTTTCGCCCGCATCAATTCTCGCCTGAATTGCGGCATTTTCGTCGTTATACTCGTTGATATCTATCATAGAACCGAGCAACAAGCTTGTATCACCCGAATCTTCAACACGAACCTTACGTGTCATCTGACGTGTAATAACTTCAATATGCTTATCATTGATTTCAACCGACTGGAGACGGTATACACGCTGAACTTCACGGATAATATAGTCATAAACAGCATCAAGTCCGTTTACTCTTGCAATATCCGCAGGGCTCATATAACCCTCAGTCAACGCCTGCCCCTTACCTACGTAGTCGCCTTCAGCAACAATAATACTCATACCGTAAGGCACCGCATAAGTTGCACTTTCGCCTGTTTCAGCAGAAGTAATAGTAACGTTTCTTGTTCTCTTAACATCCTGAATCGTTACATTACCTGCAATTTCGGTAATAATGGCAGTCTTCTTAGGACGGCGAGCTTCAAAGAGTTCTTCAACTCTGGGAAGACCCTGTGTAATATCGGAACCTGCAACACCACCGGTATGGAAGGTTCTCATCGTAAGCTGTGTACCGGGTTCACCGATAGACTGAGCAGCGATAATACCAACGGATTCACCAACATTTACAAGCTTACCGGAAGCCATGTCAGCACCGTAACACTTAGCACAAACGCCGTATCTTGATTTACACTTAAGAACTGTACGAATATATACTTTTTCGATACCTGCAGCAATAATATTGTCTGCATCCTCTTCGGTCATCATTGTATCACCGGGAACAATAACGTTTCCGTTTGCATCAACAACATCACCGATAGTATATCTTCCTACAAGTCTGTCCTTGAACGGCTCAATAACGTCTCCGCCGTCTTTAATTGTGCTTACCCAATAGCCTTCTGTAGAGCCGCAGTCGTCCTCACGAACGATAACTTCCTGAGATACGTCAACAAGTCTTCTTGTCAAGTAACCGGAGTCGGCTGTACGAAGAGCTGTATCTGAAAGTGACTTACGTGCACCACGAGCAGCAACGAAGTACTCGAGGATATTAAGACCTTCACGGAAGTTCGACTTAATCGGAATTTCCATTGTACGACCGTTAGTCGCAAACATAAGTCCACGCATACCTGCGAGCTGACGCATCTGAGTGATGTTACCACGAGCACCGGAGTCAGACATCATCTTAATGGAGTTATAACGGTCAAAGTTTGTCTGCAATGCAGCAACAACGTCTTTAGTTGTCTGTTCCCAGACCTCTATAACGTTTCTGTAACGTTCTTCTTCGGTAAGTTCACCAAACATAAAGTGTTCGTGAATTTCAGCAACCTTCTTTTCAGCTTCGCTGATCAAAGTATACTTTTCCGGAGGAATAGTAACGTCTGCATAAGAAATCGAAATAGATGCTCTTGTGGAATATTTGTAACCCAAGGACTTGATGTTATCAAGAACGGTAGCAGTCACAGACGCACCGTGATACTTAATACAACGATCAACAATCTGACCGAGCTGCTTTTTACCTGCAGTGAACATAATTTCGAGGTCAAGCAACTTCGAAGGATCGCTTCTGTCAACAAATCCCAAGTCCTGAGGAATAATGCTGTTAAATATAAGTCTACCAAGTGTCGCATCAATAACACCGGTAACCGTTTCACCATTAATTTCACGGCTAACACGAACCTTGATAGGAGCATGAAGTCCGAGCTGTTTGTTCTCGTAAGCCATCATAGCTTCATCAAAATCACGGAATACTCTTCCCTCGCCCTTTTCGCCGGCCTTATCAATAGTAAGGTAGAAAGCACCGAGGACCATATCCTGCGAAGGAACGGTAACGGCTCTACCGTCAGCGGGTTTAAGAAGGTTGTTTGCAGAAAGCATAAGGAATCTTGCTTCTGCCTGAGCTTCCGCAGAAAGCGGAACGTGTACAGGCATCTGGTCACCGTCGAAGTCGGCGTTAAACGCAGTACATACCAACGGGTGAAGCTTAATAGCTCTTCCCTCTACAAGTACAGGTTCAAATGCCTGAATAGAAAGTCTGTGAAGTGTAGG
>JAFQOB010000077.1 GCA_017395725.1 Clostridia bacterium | reverse complement strand
TATAATACGGTATATTTAGTATTTCCCGAAAGTCGCTTCTTAAAACCCATAAACTTGACATAGTGGTGTAAAAATGGTATAATATTAAGAACGTTAAAGGGATAATTACATATTCTGAAAGGTTTAGATTATGCAAAAGTTGAAGAAAATCAGATTTGGTTATATATTATTTCTCTTGCTTTCGCTTGGTGTGATACTTTTTATAACTATGTATCAGCCCAACAAGGAGACGGAAGCACCAAAATATGAACCCGCACCTCCCGAAGCTCCAAGGTTGTCTTCCTTGGGGGCTATTGGTGAAACCTTGGATTTTGAAAGCGAAGTCAGATATTATGAAATAAAAGTTCCGGGCGGTAATCCATACGTGCCGCAAATATGGGCAAACGCAGTATCTGCAGACACTGAGCTGAAAATTTACCAGGCTTTTTTTGCAAAAGATTCAAATGAGGCATCGGCAAGGGTTTATCTTGACGACGGCAAATATCAGAACAGTTATGAGGTAAGGTTTATAAAAGACGTATCAAAAGGTTTTGTTCTTCAATATGATGACAGATATACCTTTACTCCTAAATACGCTTTAAAAGAAGGGGAAGTGTTTACTTTTTCGGTTGAAAGCGGAGACGGGAACGTTACTGTAGACCAATCCGGCACCGTAAGAGCTGTCGGTGTCAGCAATAATCCCTCTGTGGTAAAGGCATACGTTGGAGATAAGCTTGTTGACTCTTTTAACGTAACTAAAACTTTAAAAGCAACACTCAATATGTTTATCGTTGCAGGTCAGGGAAATGCCGCAGGCGAAGGCGGTAACGTTGAAGAAAGCTTAAAGCCTTTAGCGGGTACTGCGTATACGGTTGAGCTTGATGACAGAACTTTTGAAATGAAAGACCTTTCAGTCGGAAGAAAAGGATTTACTCCTGCATTAGCTTCTCAGTGGTATTCATACACCAGTGAAAAGGCTTTGTTCGTTCAAACAGCGGTATCTGACGTCTCAATAACCGAATGGACACAAACAGGTGAAGCCTATAAAATGGCTTTGACGCGTATTGATTATTTTAAAAATAAGTTTGCCCAAGAGGACTATCCCTATACTTTAAATAAAGTATTTTGTATTTGGCTTCACGGTGAGTGGGATATAGCGCACGGTATGAAGGCGGAGGAATATATATATTACTTTAACGATTTTTATGCCGGACTTAATGCGGACATATCACTTGATATGACGGCAGTTATACCTGTAAGAGCCTCGCTTACAAAGGGGGATTCTCAACAACATACCATAGCTTCGGTATGTTCTGCGCAGTATATGCTTGGCAATACTTATGAAGAATTGAGAATAATTACTCGACTTCCCGATAACGCAAGTGTTGAAAACGGTATGGTCGGCGAGGGGAATTTATATTATACCCAGAACGGTTATAACGAATTAGGCAAAGATTCAGCGTTTAATCTATACAACTGCTACAGCTCTGATACGGATAAGTCCGTAAGAGCGATCGAGCTTTTTGGAAACACCCACGAAGACCTTTTTGAATACGGCGAGACTGTAGTACTAAAAAAAGACGAAAGTATAAGAACTGTGGCTGTCGTTTCACCGCTTTATGCCGAAACTACTCAAGTAAAAGTATCCTTTGATGAAAAAATGTTGAGTTATTCAAACGGCGGAACTGTGGGAATAGCAGAAGAAAATGACGGTACATCGGCAGAAATGCTGTTTTCTTGCGGAGACGTTGATTTTAAGTTTAATATAAAATATATTGTTGATGATATTACAGAACAGACTAACGCAAATTCATTCATTTGGGATTTTTATGATTTAAACGAGAGTACGGGGGCAAATAATTTATCCTTGTCCGAAAAATCGGTTGCAGACCAGTACACTATAACAGACGGAGTTATTACATCTGCAAACAGACAGGTCGATTTTGTTTTGGCAACACCTGTTGAATTGACCTCCGAGTTCGATTGGTCAATTGAGTGGACCGGACTGTTGAATGACAACAGCATTATACTTGGTAATTCATTTGCAACAAAGGGGTATATCTATCTTGCACCTTTCGCTCAAAATATGGGCTATTCTGTTAGATTGGTTGACGATAACGGTCAGACCTTCTATTTACCCTACGGCGAACATGCAGAATCTAACAGAGCGATGAACAGTTGGAAAATAGCCTACGTTCGTGAAAGCAAGACAATTAGTCTATATTTAAACGGTGCCGTCGTTTCTGAATACGTTGCAGAAAATCCGTTTTCTTTCAGCTTTACAAATATATTTGGAAGATACGGCAGTGATAACGTAAATTACTGTTTTGCGGGAAGTCTGGATAATTTGAAGATTATTTTTGTAACATATATTCACGAAGAACAGGGTGAATAAAATCTTTAAGGAAGCTTTTGTATGGGCAGAAATAACAGAATAAAAAATATAACTGCAATAGTATTATGTTTTGTCTTCTTGGCGGTATTATCATTTATGTCAAGCGGTGTTTCTGAGAAAGTTGTATTTCTGAGAAGCGGCGGAACGGGCGACGGCTCAAGCTTTGAAAATTCAATCGGCGATTTCAAGGAAGCTGTTAAAATTCTCGCCAAAACCGGTGGAAAAATCGTTATATGCGGTAAATATACGTTTACCGAGCTTATAAACCTCTCCGAAAAAAGCGGAACATCTAACGGTTCAAAGGTTATTACCGTAACAAGTGTTAACGGAGATAATGATTACCGACAAACTAATAACGCTGTGTTATCTTTTGGTGACGGAAAATACTCGGCAAATATGTTATTGGCAGGGAAATTCGTTTTTGAGAATTTGAATATAGTAACCAACGGCGGCAACGTGCCGAGATATGTAATATGTAACGGATATGAAACAGTTTTTGGAGAAGGTATAGTTTGTGAGAAAAAAGGAAATGCACCGTTTTTGTCTATAATCGGAATATCCTTAGAAGATAAGCTAACTCATTCGGGCGGAAAGCTTACTGTCAAAAGCGGTACGTACTATAATGTTTGCTCAGGAAACAGAGACGGAAACAGCGTTGGAGACACCTTTCTTACTATAGACGGTGGTACCTTCGAGGGAAGTGTGTCCGCAAGCGGATATAATTCTATTGGAATTAAACAAGAGGGGAATGCTGCCTTAATCATAAACGGTGGTAACTTCTATGGGCCGGTGGGCTGTATATCGCCTGTTTCTAACGACTTTGATTTTACTGTAA
Organism: Clostridia bacterium; assembly: GCA_017395725.1. The sequence continues at coordinate 2,257 of JAFQOB010000077.1, read as the reverse complement.
ACGGCGGTTATTTCAGAAAAGAATTGAGCGCACAGGGGAAAATTAATACGCTGAATATAAATGGCGGCAATATGCAGAATATAATGGCTGTTAATATTGCCGACTATATTGAAGAGCCGCCGGAAACCAACGAAGATGGTGAGACTGTTGAAACCAAAGCCGCTGACGCCAAAAAAAGTTCGGTAAATATTAACCAATACGAAGGTAACGTTGATAAGCTTATAGAAAAAATAAAAGGTTTGGGTATTTTAATTAATAAAAACACCTTGGGCGGAAATGATGCCGAAACAACGGAAATACTAATTACTGCCCCGGCAGAACCCGAAAGTGATAGCCTTCAATCAGAGAATTACGAAGTGCAACAGACTGAAGAGTTGCCGGAAAAAGAAAACGAAAGACAATACTATTTAGGTTCAAGGCAGAATACCGTATTGGCTATATCTGCAATAGGTGTTGTTATAGCTTTGGCGATAATAATGTTTGCCTACAGAACGGTATACAGAAAGAAATAATAAAAACAATAAGACGATATACGAGGGAATAACACCCTTGCATATCGTCTTATTGCTTATAGGGAAAAACGATGAAAAACTGTTTTTTACATAATTCCTTGCGCCATCATTGCATCTGCAACCCTAAGGAAAGATGCAATGTTTGCACCTGAAACAAGGTCGTAGCCAAGTCCGTATTCAAGTGCCTTTGATGCACATTCATTGTGAATGTTTTTCATTATATTGCGAAGCTTTTCGTTTATTTCTTCTTCAGTCCAACTGTAGCGCATACTGTTCTGACACATTTCAAGAGCAGATACCGCAACACCGCCCGCATTGGCAGCCTTTGAAGGTCCTACCGCCAATAAGTTTTCTTTAAGATACTTCAATGCATCGTTGGTGGTAGACATATTTGAAACTTCGATGTAGTATTTTGCTCCGCATTCTACAATTTTCTTTGCTTCTTCCATATCAACTTCATTTTGAGTTGCACAGGGAAGAATAATATCTGCTTTTGTTCCCCAAGGTTTTTGACCCTTGAAGAATTTTGCGTTGGGATATTTCTTTGCATAATCTTCAACTTTGTCTCTGCCCGAAGCACGCATTTCAAGTAAGTAATCTACTTTTTCACCTAAAATACCTTCTTCATCATATACATATCCGTCGGGACCCGATATAGTTACTACCTTGGCACCGAGCTGTTCTGCCTTTTTACATACGCCCCATGCAACATTACCAAAACCGGATATGGCAATCGTCTTATCGTGAATGGTTTCATTAAAGTGGCGGAGTATTTCTACCGTAAAGTATACAGCTCCGTAGCCTGTAGCTTCGGGTCTGATAAGCGAACCGCCGTAGCTTAAGGATTTACCTGTTATTACTCCGTTTTCAAAATTGCCTTTTATTCTTCTGTACTGTCCAAATAAATAACCGATCTCTCTTGCTCCTACACCGATATCGCCGGCGGGAATATCTGTATCGGGACCTATATGTCTGTAAAGCTCTGTCATAAAGCTTTGACAGAATCTCATTATCTCAGCGTCGCTCTTGCCTCGGGGGTCAAAGTCGGAACCGCCTTTTGCTCCGCCGATGGGAAGTCCTGTAAGACTGTTTTTGAATGTTTGCTCAAATCCTAAAAACTTCATCATTCCCATATATACGGAAGGGTGAAAACGAAGACCGCCTTTGTATGGGCCTATAGCTGAGTTAAACTGTACTCTGTATCCTCGGTTAACGTTAACCTTGCCGTTATCGTCAATCCAGCTTACTCTGAATGAAACCTGTCTGTCAGGCTCAGCCATTCTTTCAAGAATACCGTTTTTTTCATATTCGGGATGTTTGTCTAATACTGCCGAAAGGCTCCCGAATACCTCTTCTACAGTTTGTATAAATTCAGGTTCGAATTTGTTTCGAGCCTTTACTTGTTCAATGGTGTTTTGAATATACGCATTCATAGTGTCCTCCAAAGGTTTGTCTGATTATTTCCTTTATTTTTTATCTGATAATATTATACTGTTTTCTTTGCAATTGTGTCAATGTGTAAAGTTCACCAAAAAATAAGCCTATAAAAATTAATTTTGTGAAGTTTGCGCAAAAAAAGACCCACGTTAACTTAATTTAATTAAAAATATCGAAAAAAGTTTTAATAAAATTAAAAATAATCGCTGTTTTGTTGAAGGAGCGCGAATTGTTGCCAAGATTGTGTAAAATTGAAAAAAACTCTTGAAAATTATTACATAATGGTGTACAATAAATGTATATATTAT
>JAFQOB010000076.1 GCA_017395725.1 Clostridia bacterium | reverse complement strand
CAAAAGGAAGATACGACAAATACGAACCTGAAAAGTATTCTCAAATGGTTGCAGTAAATATGGAGGTTATTGACAGGATTATAATAAAATCGCTGACCATTCCAACGTATTCCCACACAACTAAAGAACCTTTTTTAGGTTTAAATGAGTCCGGCATAACTTTAATTCCGCCTGAATCTTCAGCTAAAATGGCTGATTTATTTGAGAAAAGTGGTATTAAGGAACTTTCTAAGCTTATAAAATTGCTTCGCGATGCGGCAGAAAAAAGCAAATACGTAATCCACTTCGGTATATAGAAAAACTCTTTCCTTGAATTTCAGGGGAAGAGTTTTTTGCGCTTAAATCAGATTTTCATTTTGAATATTTCGTAAATTGCGGGAGAAAATCTATTTTAGAGAAAATTATTAAAGGAAATAAAAACTATGATAAGAAAGATAATAAGAACTGGATTAACTATTTTATTTGCCACATCTCTTTTAATTTCCTGCGGAAAAAATAACGCAGAAATACCCGATAAAACGGAATCTCTCGACAATGAAAAGGAGGAGCAAAAAGCCAATTATATTTCGGGAAAAGTTATATCGATAGCAAAAAACTCATCAGGTTTGGCAGAGTTTAAGATATTGACAGATAACGGTTCTGTCTGTAAAGTTTCGCCGGGTGTAGTTTCGGAAAGTGCTGTTCAATTAGGGCAAGAAGTTTTAGTTACAGTAGAAGGCTCCGTTATGGAAACAGACCCGATGCAGGCGGTTGCAAAAAGCGTTGACGTAACGGAAGAATTTAATGAACTACCGCTTAATACTGAGATTTACAGTGTGTATGGGATTTCATCTTCAAAGGTTTCCGAAGCTCTGACAAGTACTGGGTTCAGATTTTACAGACTTTCAAATTATGACCAATGCCTTGAATTTCTTGAAACAAATGACCTGTACGAGGATTTTCAATCTGCCGTTGGAAATACTGATATTGCCCAACTGACGAATAGTTTTTTTGAAGAAAATGATTTGACTCTTTTCGTTGTAAACAGCGCTGAAAACGAAGGAAACCAAATCAAAGGAATATATCAAAACGACAGTGAAATTTACCTTTCTATAAACCAAATAACAAAAAATGCGGTTTTGGCAAACACTAAGTTTGATGTTTTTTTACTTCCGATATCAAAAGAATCTAATGCAGAAGTTGGCTACGTCTTAATTGAAAAAACTTTATACCCCGCTTTGAGCGAAGAATAGGAGTAAATTATGACACCTTACAAACAAGGACCTAAAAAAAAGCTGCCCGGCAAATTTTCAACTAACACTGTCTTCTCCTCCCATAAAAAAAGAAGAGACGTTGACCTTACGGAATTCGGTGATGAGCTTTTTTACAGCAACGAGGACCCCAACGGTATGTATACGGGAATTCCAAAGGACAGAAATGAAGTTCCCGTGCAGGATGCAGACGATCTATAAATAAAGATTGCAGTTCACAGTTTGTGATATAAAAATTCGCAAACTGTGGATATTTTTAACAGATTTTAACACACTTTTAGTGATATAATGTACACACGGAAAGAGAGGTGAACATATGCCGAAGAAGAAAAAAATCAAAGTCACTGAAGATAAGGTAATTCAGGAATTGGCGAAAATCGCTTTTGACAGCATTGACAACTACATAAGTTACTCTGAAAATGAAAACGGGGAAATAACTGTAAAAGTCAAGGATAGCCAAGAGACAGATATTCGTTCGGTTGCAGAAATCAAAAACGGTAAGTCTGGCTTTCAGTTTAAGATGTATAACAAAATGACTGCTTTACTTAAATTAGGCGATTATCTGGGGCTTTGGAAGAGAAAAACGGAGGATGAGATTGAAGATTTCGACGAATTTGAAGTTTTTGGAGACAATGAATGATGAAGATCGGCAAAAGTAATGGCAAAATCAAAAAAAATCAAATGGAAACCCTTTTCTGAGCTTCACAAGGAGTACATATCCGCTTGCCTCGAAAAAACTTACAATTTCGCCGAAGGTGCTGTAAGGTCGGGGAAAACCATCAGCAACGTTTACGCTTTCGCGATGCTTTTGGAAAGAACTCCTGACAGACTTCATCTTGCCACGGGAACTTCGCTTGCAGCCGCCTGCATGAATATCGGAGATTGCAACGGCTTTGGTTTGGAACATATTTTCAGAGGAAGAAGCCGCTGGGGAATGTATAAGGGAAACACTGCGCTGTACATTACGACCAAGAAAAAACAAGAAAGAGTCGTAAT
>JAFQOB010000075.1 GCA_017395725.1 Clostridia bacterium | reverse complement strand
GTTATATCAAATATTTTTACAACAAAATACGGCGCATACACACCGACGTTAGTATTATATTCCAATTAAAACATATTAGTCAAGCAACCGAACTTGATATCTTTTTGTCAACTTTTGGTTGCAAGTATTTTTCAAAACAATAACCAAACGCAAAAAAGCCGCTTATAAAGCGACTTTTTCGAATTTCTTATACACCCGCAAAACACCGTTATCTCAGTTGACAAACAAAAAAACAAACGTGCAGATTGAAAATAACTGCACGTTTATTAGTTTTATTCTTCTGTTTTTTCTTTTTCCGCAGGTAACATTCTTCTTACAAGAACCGTAAGCTTCTTTATACGCATATCTTCCATTCCCGATACGATAACGTAAATCTCTGTATGACCTTCATAGTCATCATCTTCTACGTCCTGTTCGCCAAGGTCGGAATAATTAAAGTTATCACCTACGTGGGGATCGGCGTTAAGCATCTCAATCGCCCAACCGCCAACGGTCGAATATTCACACTCAAAGTCCTTGGGTTCAAACTCAATCTCTTCAAAAAAGTCTTCGATATTCATATCGCCCGATACTTCGTAAGTATTGTTACCGGTCTTTACACATTCGTTTACAATCTCGTCGGATTCGTCCCAAATTTCTCCAACAAGCTCTTCAAGAATATCCTCTATAGTAACAACACCCATTGTGCCGCCGTATTCGTCAACAACTATCGCTAAGTGTGTCTTTCTTTCTCTGAGTATATTCAATGCTCTGTTGAGCTTCATTGTCTTGTGAATAAAGCAAGGCTCCATAAGAAGCTGTCTTAAATCTGTCTTATTATTCACACCCGAACCCGTTATCTTTCTGTAGTAACGGTTAAGATAAAGCACACCGATAATATCATCAATTGATTCATCATATACGGGAATACGTGAAAAACGTGATTCCTCAGCCAAATGACTGAGCTTTTCCAATGAATGTGTAATATCAAAAGAAAGCATATCAATTCTTGGGGTCATTATCTCTTCAACGGTAGTCTCACGGAAGGTAATCGCCGACTGAAGAAGCTCTTTCTTTTCTTCGTCGATTACGCCCTCTTCTTCTACCGTTTCAATAATCGAAGAAAGCTCTTCTTCCGTTACGGTAGGTGCGTCCTCGTCATCTTTACCCCAAAGTTTTTCAAGTCCCTTTATAAGAGCCATTACAAGCCATACCAAAGGATAAAGAATCCACTTAACTACAGTTATTATATAAGCAAACCAATGTACCATCACGTCTGCATTATTCTTTGCTACTATCTTCGGTACTATCTCACCAAAAATAAGTATAATAACCGTCATCACAACCGTCGATACAACAGAAGCAATGCTGTCTCCGTTGTTCATATTCTGAAACAGTGCAATTGCGATAACCGTTGCTGACGTCGTACAAGCTATATTTGCAAGGTTATTACCGATAAGTATAGCGGAAAGCGCGGTATTAAAATTCTCAATAATACCGTACGCAAGTGATGCTGATCTCTTTCCTGCCTCACTTGACTTCTTCAATCTTTTTTTATTCGCCGTATTAAACGATATTTCGGAAGCAGAAAAACATGCTGAAAGAAGTACCATCAATACGATTATTATAATATTCTTTACGTACATACTCTACTCCCCCTTTACACAACCGCAGGGCTTTCGGTCTTGCCTGAAAGCTCCGCTATCTCAGCAGGAGATAGAAGTCTGATTACTACATTTTTTACTAAATTACTTTCAACTACGTCAACCGTAATCTCCATATTGCGATATATGAAAGATTCCTCTTCCTTCGGTATTCTTCCGAAGTGCTCAATTACTATTGAAAGTAACGGTCTGTCAAAATCTTGGTCGCGGCGGTGGTTAAGTCCCAAACGCTTGTATATTTCTCCCATCTTCAAATGAGTGTTTACCTGCGTTCTGTTTCCGCCCAGCTTCACAAAATCGTTGTCAACTACGTCGTCTTCGTCCCAAATTTCACCTACAAGCTCTTCAAGGAAGTCCTCTATGGTAACAAGTCCCAAAGTCTTACCTTCCTCAGATACAACACCAAGATAAAATTTGTGCTGACGCATTTCCGTAAGCAAATCCTCGATCATAGCGTCGGGCTTTACTTTATATGCCGGCATAACCAGCGTTCTTATGTCTACGTTTTGGTCCTTCAGATATGCCTTTATAAAAGTTCTTATCTGAATTACACCAATTATATTATCAAGAGTTCCTTCATAAACGGGTAGTCTCGTATGTACAGACTCACGAATCTGCGAAAGAAGTACGTCATTCGGAAGCGATGCATCTATCGATATAATGTCATCACGCATAGTCATAACGTCTCGTGCCGATATTCCCGAAAATTCAAGTGCCGACTTCATCAAGTCGCCCTGCTCTTCGTTCACAACGCCTTCTTCTTCAATGGTATCGATTATCTCGTAAAGCTCCTCCTCCGTAATCGACGGCTGAGCCTCCTGTTTTACGAATCTTGAAATAAGCTTCATAAAAATGTTGGATACCCACTCAAAAAACACTGCAAATGGATACAGTATTTTCATTAAAAATCTTAATGAAGAAGAAAAAATCAACGCTGTCGTTTCACTTCTGTCATTGGCAAAGCTCTTCGGTATCATCTCGCTGAATAAAAATACTATAAACGTCGTTACAAACGTACATATCCACGTTACCGTATCCGTCATATTAAATAGTCTTGAACAGATAAGAGTAGAAACCGATGCCGCCGCAATATGCGTTATGTTGTTTCCAATAAGCAATGTAGTTAACGCCTTTTCAAAGTTATTCGCTATATACATTGCATTCTTCGCTTTTTTGTCTCCGTTGTCTGCCTTTGATTTGATACGAATCTTGTTCATTGCGGAAAATGCACTCTCGGCTCCGCCGAAATATCCGCCTCCCACAACAAATAATACGAATAATAGGACCAGAAACGCTATACCCGAAGAAGTACCGTTACCCTCCGTAGTTTTCTCGAGCGCTCTGTAAATTAAGCCCTGTATATTCCCGTCCGCGTCCATGAAAAATTTCACTTCCCTTTCAAAATAATATTATCGTGTATACACACGTAAATAACAATATAACACATATCTTCAAAAAAGTCAAGTTTTACTGTCTTTTACCCGCAATAATATAAAATACAATACCATAATAAAACTATGGGAACTTTTTAAAAAAAGTTCCCATACCCTCAAAAACTTTGAATAAAAAGAGTCGATACTGATTTGTTTCAGTATCGGCTCTTTCGATTTTTTATAGAATATATTTAATAGCTTTAAGGGTTCAATACAGTCTTTGCCGGTCTGTATTTCTCAGTATTCGATGTAAGCCATCTTGCCGCAACGGTCGGGTGCGAAAGATTGTCTATAGTATTCCAATCGTTCGTCTGCTCAACAATACACTCTTTTAGCGATGGGCACTTGGTAAAAGAGTTCGCCCTTATTGAGGATATTCCTTTTTTCAAAGTTACTTTCTTTAAGTTTCCACACCCCGAAAAAACAAAATCTCCCATTTTCATAACATTGCCGGATATTATCAATTCTTCAAAATTGTTGCAATTCATAAAAGCCTGACTCCATATTCCTGTAACGTCATCGCCTATTATCAACGTCTTAAGATTATTAAAATATTTCACGCAAGATACCTTCATATCTTTCGTTTCATTATCCAAATAATTCTTCAGCACCGACGGATATATTGATGTCCAACCGTTTGTGCCTGTATGTATGGTTGCTTTTACAACCGAATCATTAAAGCAATCAAGATTATCGGAAATATCCCAAGGAATTTCAAGATGTATGTTTGAACAACCCTCAAATGCATCACTCGCAAATTTTACAGTTTTCTCACTGTTTGAATTATCAAAAATAACCTCTGTCAGTTTAGTACATCCTGCAAATGCGCGATTCCCTATTTCGCCTATCTTGTACGGCATAATAACACTTCTTATATGAGTACAATTCTCAAATGCCTTCGGGGCTATTATTCCTACCTCTTTTCCCTTGTATGTTTCGGGAATAATTATATTCTCACCATCAAAGCTGCCTATACCCTTGACTACAGCTACGTTATTTACTATCTCTATTTCGAGAAGCGTCTCTTCTTCCGTTTCCTGTTCTACGGGTATTACATATCCCTCAAGCTGTTCATTTGGAACATAAACTATTGCCAACTTCTTTGAACAATTACTAAAAATACCACCGCTATTCGCTCTAAAACTTTCGGGAAGAACTGCCATTTCAAGCTCACTACAATAATCGAATGCCCCAAATTCAAAACCTGTTATCGTATTCGGAAAAGTTACTGTCTTCAATTTATACACACGAGGAAAAGAGTTAAGTCCAATCTTGGTAACCGGATAACCCATGTGCTGCGCGGGAATAACCAAATTCTCTCCCTCGTAACAGCCTATACCAAAAGCATGTACTTCGCCTCGAATAATCCCCACAGAAAGTGCGGTTCTGCCGCAGTTCTTGCAAAAATTATTCTCATAACTGTGGTCGAGCGGCGCTATTTCTTTATACGTCGTGTAGTCACAATCCTTGCACGAAACATATTCATCCCACCCCTTTCGGGTACAGGTAACCGGTCTTGCCTCATTATATCTCAAATTATGTAACGGCAGTTCTGAACTTTCTTTTTCTCCGCATTCCCTACATATTCTCTGCTGCCTTCCTTGCTTTTCACAAGTAGAGTTTTCGATTGTTTCCCAGTCTCCCCATTGGTGCGAACAATTTTTGGAACTGTTACAGGAAACAAGACACAATAAACACACACACAAACAGAAATATATCGTTAAATGTTTAAATATTGTCTTTTTCATAATAATCTCCTCACAAAATATCGAAAAAGCTATTTCAGTTTTTGGTCGCGCGATTTCAACCACTCCGCTGCTTTATACGGATCCGTCAGATCTACGTCTGCGTTCCACGATTCAGGATCTTCAATAACAGCGTAATTCAAGTTTGTACATCCCCAAAAAGCAAAACTTCTGATTACCTTTACGCTTTTTGGAATTACTATGGTTTCAAGATTAGTACAGTTCATAAAAGCGCAGCCGCCTATGTGAGTCAGTGAATCGGGAAGAACTATCTTTTTAAGTGAGGTACATCCTTCAAATGCACTGCCCCCTATTAATTCCACCTTTTTTCCTATTTCTACGTTCGTCAAATTGCTCGCTTTGCAAAATGTATTTGAACCTATCTTGGTTATTGAATCCGGCAATACTACTGTTTTTACCGAACTGTCTTCGTGGAATACAAAATTAATTTCTGTAACAGGGAAACCGTTGTACTCAGGCGGAACAAACACTTCATTGTCCTTACAGCTTCCTCTGCCGCTTACCTTGGCTTTATACCCAAATATCTCTTCTATTTTCAACCCCTCACTGTAAATCGATCTCAACTTGCATCTTACGCACTGACGATATTCATAACTGTGTCCCAAAGGGTCAAGTTCATATTTCGTTTCATAATCGCAGAATAAACACTTTACGTGATTAATATATCCGCCTTCGGTACAAGTTACAACTTTCGGCGGCAGGTCAACAAGAGTATGTTCGCCCCCTTCTTCGTGTCTCTTTTCGGTTTCATTGCAAGAATTGCATTTCCTTGTCCAATCGCTTCCGTCGGTACAAAATCTCCCCTTTATCTCTTCCCATTCAGACCATTCGTGAATATGGGTATTTGTCGCTACGTCCTTTTTGGACTCTTCAATAAAAGCATCCGTATTCTTTTGCGGTCCTTTTTTAAAGACAAGCAGTACAGAAACAATGCATACGCTCAAAACCAACAAAACCAAAATATAAATTCGCAAACCGCTAAACTTAAAAAGACGTTTCATAACTACCTCTCTTTACAATCGATATATTTTCTAAAAAACAAACCCTTATTTTTGGTAAATATACCTAATTCTTTTTTTATTATATATCTTCCTTTGTGCCTTGTCAACAAAGTGATATTAAAGTTAACATTTAGTTATCACTATATTTATTATTATGAAAACTCTCCACAAAAAAATCCCCCCTCAAAAACTTTGAATAAAAAAAGAGTCAATACCGATTAATTTCAGTATTGACTCTTTTAGTTTATTTTTTATCAGCCGCCAAGGTATGCCTTTCTTACAGAGTCGCTCTGTGCTAACTCTTTGCCTGTGCCTGAAAGAGTTATTCTACCCGTCTCCATAACGTAAGCTCTGTCAGCTACGGAAAGCGCCATCTGTGCGTTCTGTTCAACAAGAAGAATCGTCGTTCCGTTCTTGTGAAGCTCTTTTATAATATCAAATATCTGTTCAACAAGAATAGGAGCAAGTCCCATTGAAGGCTCGTCAAGCATAAGAAGCTTCGGTCTGCTCATCAATGCTCTTCCCATCGCAAGCATCTGCTGTTCACCGCCCGAAAG
>JAFQOB010000074.1 GCA_017395725.1 Clostridia bacterium | reverse complement strand
TTTAACGTTCTTTGATTTTTATTATTATTGCAACTACAGACAACACTATTACAAGTCCGCCAACAACGAGGAATATCCATTTAAACGGACTGTCTCCAAATAATCCGTCTTTTTTGTTATCCTTGTCTTCGCCGACTGTCTCGTATTCTTTCGTCTCTTCCGTCTCGGGTGTCGTCTCTCCTTCTGTCTCCTCGGGCGCTGTCGTCTCAGGCTCGCCCATCTCGGCAAAGCTATATCTTTGGAAAGTATTTTCTAATGGGTCGTACATATAAAGCTGTTTCTCCCCAGATACGCCTATGGCATATACAAGACAGTGGTTGGGCTCTTGTGCCCATTGAGGTATAAATACCTCTCTCTCCACTCCGTTTACGGCATATTTTCCTATCTCATATTCCTCGGGTATTTCTGCCATATTAATATCAAGCATCAAAAGCGAATTCGTCGCTGACCCCATATATTCAATCGGTCTTGCCGTCATATTTGCCTTATCGATATAATACAGTCCTTCAGCTACCTTATCGTTACCGAGAAGATATACTGCAGGCTTCGCTCTTTCGTCATAACTTACTGCATTTACAGTTACGTCATTTAACGTTATCTGTGTCAGTTCAAAGCCCTTTGGCACCTTGTCTGCATTTATCGTATTTGATACCTCGGCGCTTATCCCCTCGCCTAACGTCAAAAATACGCCCGACGATAACGGATTCTTCCCTCTCGTCACCTTTACCGTATACGTATTCTTCGCTCCGTTTTCTGCCGTAACCGTTACGGTAACCGTATTCTCGCCTACAACCAACGCTTCTGCTCCCGCTACGTATACCGATGCTCCGTTATGGTTCTTTATGGCGGAAACAGTCAATGACGTCACTCCAAAATCAACGCTTGTCGTATATGCATTTACTCCTGCAGAAAACTCGGGACTTAACGTGCAATTGCTTATGGAAAGCGATTTCAAGGTCGCATCTGACGATGCTTCGGGTACAGGAATTATATTTACGGTCGAATTACCGATATGTGAGGGGGCTATTTGGTCGCCTCCGCCATCGGAAATAGATACGCCTGATGCATTAAGCCTCGTCGTTCCCGTCTTCTTTGTCTTAAACGTCAAAGTACAGCTGAGCTTCGACGTCGAACCCGAGCTTACGTAGTCAACAAGTCTTATAACACCCGTATTGCTCACGTGGCTGAAGTTACCCGACGAGCCCTTCGCTGATACAAACTGCAAAAATGTTGTATCATAAGATACGTTTGCTTCATATCCGCCAATGTCGCTTCCCTTTACGTCAACAACAATGCTAACGTTACTGCCCACCGTTACTGTCGGGTCTGTAAATCTCATCTCGGCTGATGCCGCGTCAACGTTTATTACAAAAAACATAGAAGTCAAAGCTATCAAAACAAATATTGTAAATATGCGTCTTTGTCTCATCTTCATAGTTTTTCCTCCGTCTTTATGATATCATACTCGTTCCGAGAATATGGTTTCTTATCTTAAGCAAGTCGCTTATGTTGATACCGCCGTTTCCGTCAATATCTCCGCTATACGTCTGTACACCGGAAAATTCGTCGGAACCTAATATTCTGTTTCTTATCTTGAGTAAGTCGCTTATGTTTACTCTTCCGTCAGAGTTCAAATCCCCCTTGACAGATGCCTTATAATCGGCGTGTTTTATTCCGTTCGTACTGCTTACAGTAATCAAATCGTCGGTTGCTATTAAGTCTCCGTCTGCCTTCGGTGTTCCCGTTGCACTCATTACCGTAACAATTCCCGCCGACACAAACTCAGCTCTAAAACCACCAACCGTCATTCCGGGAGAAATCCCGAATACAATATTATCCTTCGGCTCGTATTTGCCCGTAAACGTCAATTCTCCAAAATTCTCTGCCGTTTCCTTTGCTACAGTAAGCTTATATATACGCACCGAGCCGTCACCTGAGGTTACTTTTATCTCAAACACGTTTGTTCCCGTAGATACTGCAAGTACACCGGCTCCCGCTATATTAGCTGACGGATCCATAGAAGTCGCATTTACTGTTATCGAATTTACCGTCGGCGGTACTACAAGCATATATTCCAATACATCTGCGTCAAATCCCGGTGTCAATTCAAAGCCTGTAACTGAAAGCGATACAAGCTTCATATTAGGCGAACCGTCAAGAGTTGGTGCCACACACGCTGACTCCGGCATATTCTTATATACCGGTATGTAGAATGACAGCGGTGTCGTTCTAAGCTCTTCGGTATATCCCTTTGCAAGCTTCGTAGCCTCAACTGCCGCACCGTATACCGACGTCATATACTGATGTGTAAAAGGTCTGTCTCCCTGTACGTTAAATCTCTTCAAATAAAGTGTATGCTGTCCTCGGTTTACATATCCGTCGGAATAGAAGTATGCTCCGCCGTTTATCGCCTTAAGTCTTGTGTTCCAAGGTCTGCCGTACGTAGTTGAACTGTTGTTACCGCCCTTGGCATACCAAAGTCCTCTTTGTATGGGGGTCATTCCGTTTGCCGTATATGCACCTATATTAAAATAGTTAAAATAGCCTTCATAGCCCGGATATGTACCCGATACAATTGTCGAGCCCTTACTTCCAACCTCTATTATAATCATAGATGAAAGAACGTAAGGATTTATCTTATATGCCACTCCCGCATTGTAAATCGCTGTAGCATAATTTAATGTGCTTCCATCGGTGTCGGTAACGTCATTCTCCATAAACGTTCCCGCGATTATTCTCTTTACCCCCTCAATATTCTGTACTGTCGGGTCATAGCTCTGGTCGAGAAACTGAAATACCGAGTTTGTTCCTAAAAAGTTCCTCGGATCCATATAATGTCTTATTATCTCTCTTGATGCTCTTACCCATCGGTCTCCGTCAAATATTACCCATTGGTTCGTTTCCCAGTTATATGCATCGCCCTCTTTGGATTTCCACGACGACGGAAAACTGTTCTCCACCAAGCTCTTATCCATTTGCTGCTCTACTGCATAGTCAAAATCATAATCTACGTGCTGTGCCTTGAATACCCAGTTGGGATAAAGATTATGTAATTCCCTTAAATACGGCTTGTACGATTCGGGGAATTTCTGCTCGTCTAAATATGCTTCAAAATCTATCGTCGGCGGTTCCGTCGGCGGTGTCTCTCCCCCTGTCGTCTCGTCGGGGGGCGTCGTTTCACCGGGCGGTGTCGTTTCAGGTGTCGTTTCGGGTGTCGTTTCAGGGGAAGTCGTCTCGTCTTCCAAAATCGTTATGTAATACGAATAAACATATCCCTCGGTATCACCGTATTTTATTCGATACCACAGAGTATTGCCCTCTTTAACTGCCTGTCCTGTTACATCTTCTAAAACAGTAACCTCGGTACCGGCATATATTCTCTTTAAAATACTTCCTCCGGCTGCCGGCGCGGGTCTTATAATCAGCGGGTCGGGACTAACCCTGTCATTAACTACGCCTCGTCTTGTCGGCTCCGCACCAAACACCGTTATCAGCACACTTGATATAATAACGACTATCAAAAGCAACGTAATTAACGTCTTCGTTATGCCCTTTCCTTCTAAATTCAATATCATATTTAACTCCTTAATGAGTATAAATTCTTGATTTTTGCAAATACATAGACATTATACTAAAAAAATCGATTTTTGTCAACAAAAGTCACCCCTTTATATTAACCCATTTTGTGCAATTTTTGCAAATCCATATTTTTCCTATTATAATTGTCTCTTTCTTGGGCTATACTCTTAACGTAAACAATTTGCCGATTCAAATTTCTTCGGCTAATTAATTTAAGGAGATTTTTACAATGGATAACAAGAATCAGAACAAAAATCAGAACAGCAACCAGTCTAACAAAACTAACAAGACTAACAACAGCAACTCTAACAGCAATAACAACAGCGAAAACCAGTCCTCCAATAACCAGAACTGCCGCTAAATTCTAAACAAAAAAACCACCCGCGATGCGAGTGGTTTTTTGTTTTTTTATTATTCAGCGTCTTCTGCCTTTGCTTCTTCTGCTTTTTCTTCGTCAGAAACGTAATCTTCGGGCATTGCTTCTTCAGCTGCCTTTGCTTCCTCGATAAGTGCTCTGATTGAAAGGCTAATCTTATGGTTTTCCATATCTACGTCTGTAATTCTTGCTTCAACTTCCTGTCCAACAGCAAGTACGTCTGCAGGCTTGTTTATCTTCTTGTCTGCAATCTGTGAAATATGGATAAGTCCGTCAACGCCGGGAAGTACTTCTGCAAATGCACCAAAAGGCATCATATTTACAATCTTAACTGTAGCTGTGTCGCCTACTGCATACTTCTCTACAAATGCGTTCCAAGGATTGTTTTCCTCTGTCTTGTAGCCAAGAGAAATTCTCTTTGCTTCTGCATCAAAATCCTTTACGAATACGTTCAAGGTTTCGCCAACAGATACGATTTCGGAAGGATGCTTGAAGTGTGTCCATGCAAGCTCTGTGCTGTGAATCATTCCGTCAACACCGCCAAGGTCTACGAATACGCCATAGTTTGTTATTGACTTAACAACACCTTCGTATTTCTTATCCTTTTCAATTGCTGCCCAGAATGCATCT
>JAFQOB010000073.1 GCA_017395725.1 Clostridia bacterium | reverse complement strand
TCCTTGTAAAGTCTGTCTCTGAGCTGACGTGAAGTAACGAACTTACCCTCTCTGCCCGCCATAGGACTGTCGTTTACAGAGAACGTCATCTCAAGGGTAGGTTCACTTATCTTAACAAAAGGCAAAGGCTCAGGTTTTTCGATAGATGTGATAGTATCACCTATTGTAATATCTTCAGCACCGGAGAAACAAATAATATCGCCGCATTTAGCTTCAGTAACAGGCATTCTGCCGAGACCGTCAAACTGATACATAGAAACTATCTTGGTTTTCTTAGGAGCCGCCTCTGTATGATAGTTACAAATCATTACTTCTTGGTTTTGTTTGATAGTTCCTCTTTCTACTCGACCGATACCGATTCTGCCTACGTATTCGTTGTAGTCAATAGAAGATACAAGAACCTGCAAGTCCTCGTCGGGCTCACCCTCGGGAGCAGGCATATATTCAAGAATCGTTTCAAACAAAGGCACAAGGTCGGTCCCCTGCTGGAAAGGAGAAAGCGAAGCAGTGCCCGCTTTACCCGAGCAGAATATCATAGGACTGTCGAGCTGTTCGTCTGTAGCGTTAAGGTCGATAAGAAGCTCAAGAACCTCGTCAACAACCTCATCAAGACGTGCATCGGGCTTGTCTATTTTGTTAACAACAACGATAACTCTATGATTCAATTCCAACGCCTTTTGGAGAACGAATCTTGTCTGAGGCATAGGACCTTCTGCCGCGTCAACAAGAAGCAAAACGCCGTTAACCATTTTAAGAATACGTTCAACCTCACCGCCGAAGTCAGCGTGTCCGGGGGTGTCTATTACGTTGATTTTTACGTCTTTGTAATGTATAGCAGTATTTTTTGCAAGAATTGTAATGCCACGCTCTTTTTCAATAGCGTTGCTGTCCATAACTCTTTCTTCTGTAGCCTGATTTTCGCGATATACACCGCCCTGCTTTAACATTTCGTCAACGAGGGTTGTTTTACCGTGATCGACGTGAGCGATTATCGCAATATTACGAAGGTCTTCTCTTTTCATTAATTCTGTACCTACCTTAAAACAAATATCTTTCTTTTTTTTCAACAACATATTTTCAACAATTTATTATTATAAAACAAATTTTTTTATTTTACAACACTTTACACAAAAAATATTTTAACTTTTTTGTATTTTACCCAAACACAAGCAAATGAACACAACTCCACCTCTATGCATTTATAAAAAGTCTGCACAGACCAAGGAAGTTTCCAACGAGGTCTCCTCTTTGGTCGTTTCGTGAGGATGGGGTCAAGGGGAAGGAGCGAATCGAAACGCTTCTTCCCCTTGCGTCTTCTTTGGTTACTTTCTTTACGGAAAGAAAGTAACGAAGAGAAATCTAAAAGAGTGTAATTATTATAGACACGTTCGTTTAGAAGATATAAACATATATCACAGAGATATTGTTCTAAAAGAACTCTATCTTTTTTCTTTTTTTCATACTTTCTTGGTGCCAAGAAAGTATTGCAAAGAAGGCACAAAGGGGCTGGGGGTTTCGATTCCCCCACCCCTTTGAACCCCATGCCCCCAAAACGACCAAAGGTTTTCCACCTTTGGAATCTTCCTTGGTTTGTGCTAAGTTGTAATAAGTACACAGAGGTAATGTTTTATTTGTAGATAGTGTTTTTTAAAATCACTATCAAAGTTACTTCTATCCTTGGAATCTTCCTTGGTCTGTGCTAAGTTGTAATATGTGCAAAGAGGTGGTGTTTAATTTGAAGATAATGTTTATTTTCATAATTACTGCTAAAGTGACTGCCTCTTTGAAATCTTCCTCAGTCTATGCGAAAATGTAATAATTGTATAGAGGTTTTAGGCTTTAAACAAATTCTTTCTGCTTTTGGGGTCAATATATTCGAATTTATCGAAGTTTTTAATGCCGATAGAAGACAAAACCTCTATTGATTTTTCTCTGTCATGTTCGGTGTTGTAATTTGTTATAAGGGGGACTCTCACAAGAATGTTCTCGGGAGAAATCAAAGAAACAAGTTTTTTTAGATTGTCGAGCATAATGCCGTTATCTTTATTCGTATATTTTTTGTATATTTCCGGGTTCGTATCTTTGCAGTCAATTATGTAATAATCAATAGCTTTTATACTTTTTTCAACGTTCTCCCAAGGAACGTTTAATGACGTCTCGGCACACAAATGCCATTCTTTACCGCAGATGTTGCGAAATTCCGTCAAAAAATCGGGATATAATAACGGTTCTCCGCCGCCGAAGGTAACTCCGCCGTTTGTCGCAAGAAAGTATAATTCGTCTATCTTAACCTCGTCGTATAATTCTTTTGGAGTCATCATTTTGCGCTTGGTGTCGGGCGAAAATGAAAAAGGATTCAGGCACATTTTACAACGCAGAGGACAACCGTGAAAACAAACAAGTGTCGTCACGCCCTGTCCGTCGGACTGCATTCTGTGTCTTGCGTACGTAACGATGGGGGCTGTAATTATGTCGCTTCCTTTTATCATACGGGCGGGGCTCCTAACAATTCCTGTTCTACGTTAACTTTTATTCGTATCGGTGTGCCGTTTTCGTCGAATGTAATGATTATGAGATAGTTTTTTCCATTGTGTACAAACGCAAAGTAGTAAGTATTGCCTATGGTGTTACGATAGTTTTCCTTCCAGACTGTCATTATTTCGTCTTTGCTGTAGTTTTGAATATACATAAAATAGGGAGTAGTACCAAGAAGTGCGGATACTGATAAGGTGCTTGTATATTCTGTTTCCGGTGCATTTGTTTCTGCAGTGGTTTCCGTTGTTTCCGGTGGGATCATTTCTCCCATAGTTACCATTGTTTCGGGGAGAGCAATATTTCCATCGAGCTCTGCTGACTGTTCTGTTGGGAATATACCGGCTGTTGAGGTGTCTATTACTTTGTCAACGAGGTTACAGCTTGTTGTTGAAACAGTTAACGTTGCCACAAGTCCTGCAACCGCAACTTTTTTGCCTAAAGCTCTGCGTTTTTCGAGTTCTTTTTCAAGATAACGCACTTCTGCCTCACAACGAGGGCAAGTTCCGAGGCAATCGCCTTTGTATTTACACTCTTCTATAACGAGCTCGATCCCGTTCTTTTCTGCAATCTGTCGACGGATATCTTTTAATATTTTACATTTGCTTTTGCCTGTCATATTTCTTGCTCCTTTCGGTGTGGTTGTGCGGTTTATTTAATAATACCACAAATATTGTTTGCAAAAAAGTACTTTTTGTAAATAATATCCAAAAAGATTATTCATACTCTCTACTTAATATAGACAACTTTGGGAGTGAAAAGGTTACAACAAAAAAATAATTAAATTACTTGCAAGAAAGGATTTTATGTGTTATAATATATCTAATTATAGTTTATTATGCCGTAATGCGTTTTGTTTTACGGCGGAAATGAGGATATATATATGAGCGAAGCATATTTGTCAAGAGGCGTATCTGCCGAAAAAACAGACGTTCACAATGCGGTTAAGTCTTTGGATAAGGGGGTTTTTAAGGGTGCGTTCTGTACTCTTATGCCTGATCCTACAGGTGATGAAAACTATTGTGCGGCAATGCACGCTGACGGTGCAGGTACGAAATCTTCTCTTGCTTACATAAAGTTTAAAGAAACAGGCGATTACACAGCCTTTACGGATATTGCACAGGATTCTATGGTAATGAACCTTGACGACCTTCTCTGCGTAGGTGCAACCGAGGGCTTTATTATGTCAAACACTATCGGCAGAAATGCTCACCGTGTTGACGGTAAGGCTGTTGCAGGGGTTATAAAGGGTTACACCGAATTCGTTGAAAAGATGCGTAAGTACGGTGTTGATATAACTATGTGCGGCGGTGAGACCGCAGACGTGGGCGACCTTGTTTCCACACTTATCGTTGACTCTACCTTCTTTGTAAGAATGAAGAGAGATATGGTTATCAACTGCGATAACATTAAGGCGGGCGACGTTATTGTTGGCTTTGCATCTTCGGGACAGGCTGTATACGAAGATAAATACAACGCGGGTATGGGTTCAAACGGACTTACTGCTGCCCGTCATTTGCTTCTTGCTCACGAATATGCGGCAAAGTATCCCGAAACTTATTCAAACACCATTCCCGACGAGCAGGTTTATTGCGGTACTTACAAATTTAACGATATTCTTCCCGGAACCAACGTTACCGTAGGCGATGCGATTCTTTCTCCTACAAGAACCTACGCTCCTATTGTAAAAGAAATACTTGATGCTAAGCGTGAAGCCGTTCACGGTATGGTTCACTGCACAGGCGGCGGTCAAGTTAAGTGCAAGAATTTTGGTATCGGACTCCACTACATTAAAGATAACCTCTTTGATGTTCCTCCGTTGTTTAAGGCTATTGCCGAGAACTCCGATATTGCACCCGCAGAAATGTACAGAGTATTCAATATGGGACACAGACTTGAAATGTACTGCGACCCTGCTGAAGCTGAATTTATGATAAAGACAGCAGAGAAGTACGGCGTTGAAGCTAAGATTGTAGGACGCGTTGAAGCAAGTGACAGCGGCGAAAATAAGGTTACTATTAAAGCTAACGGAAAAGAATTTAACTATTAATTCAAATATACTTTAAAGAGGGTATAAAATTTGTTTAACAGAACGGTATTGACACTCGGCAAAGCCGAAATGAAAATGGTTATGAATATAGGCTCGATTCCGATGGTTGGAAGAACCACCAAGGGAACGGATTATGCTTATGCTCCGGGCGGAAGAGGGGGACTTGCGGCTGTTACGCTTGCGGCTCATTCGGTAGGTTCGGTTTTTTGCGCCCGTCTCGGTAATGACGAAAACGGTGAAACGCTCATAAACTATTATGACAGATGCAGAGTTGATACCAGATATATGACACGTGATAACGATGAACCCACAGGTTTTTCTGTTACCATAAACGAGGCAAACGGAACTACAAGGTCAATAGTGTTTCCGGGAGCAAACGACAATTTTGGCAGAAATGAAGTAGAGGGAGCATTTTTGTGTTATCCCGATGCATTATATTTGCAGTTTGACTTGCCCGACAGAGAAATAGTTGCCGCTACGAGAATGGCTCAGAGATGGAGAGTTCCCGTATTTATAGATGCAGGTCTGAGAAAGTTTGAGCTTCCCTTGGAAAAGCTTGAAAACGTTGAGATATTTTCGCCAAACG
>JAFQOB010000072.1 GCA_017395725.1 Clostridia bacterium | reverse complement strand
GGTAAGCACAGACCTGAATTCACACCTCACGTTGATTGCGGCGAATACGTAATCATTATCAATGCAGACAAAGCAGTTCTTACCGGTAAGAAGCTCGATCAGAAATTCTATCGTCGTCATTCCGGTTATATCGGCGGTTTGAAGGAAGTTAGCTACCGTCACTTGATGGCTACAAAGCCTGAATTGGCTATGACCCTCGCAGTTAAGGGTATGCTTCCTCATAACTCTATTGGCGATAAGTCCATCACACGTCTTAAGGTATTTGCAGGCGACAAGCACAATCACGAAGCTCAGAAGCCCGTTGAATACAAAGTAGGCGAATAATAGGAAAGGAAGTAAATGACGATGTATACAAGTGCTAAACCCTATTTCTACGGCACAGGTAGAAGAAAGAGCTCTGTTGCAAGAGTAAGAATCGTTCCCGGCACAGGTGCTATTACAATAAACGGTCGTTCTATCGACGAATATTTTGGTCTTGAGACACTCAAGCTTATCGTTAACCAGCCTTTCGCTGTTACCGATACTGTAGGTAAGTTTGACATTATTGCAAACGTTCGCGGCGGTGGTTTCTCCGGACAGGCAGGCGCTATCCGTCACGGTCTTTCAAGAGCACTTCTTCAGGCTGACGAAGCTAATAAGGCTGCTCTTAAGAAGGCAGGCTTCCTCACTCGTGATTCACGTATGAAGGAAAGAAAGAAATACGGTCTCAAAGCTGCACGTCGTGCAAGCCAGTTCTCCAAGAGATAATTACAGCCTTAAAGGCGATTATCAAAAAACTCGAAACTATTTTGGTTTCGAGTTTTTCTTTTGTGCTCAAAAATGAGTCTTTGTGGGGGCTGTTTTTCTATAAAATAAAAAAATTTCGTGCAGTACTATTTATTTTTTGCGTTTTCTGTGATAGAATGCTAATAATTAGAAAAAGTGTACAGAAAGGCGTTGGTTTTATGAAAACAAAAGCTGTTATATTCGATAAAGACGGTACCCTAATGGATTTTGAGTCCTTTTGGGTTACTGTTTCTCGGTATGCGATTTCTGATATATTAGAAAAATGTTCAATAAAAAACGTTAGTGCTGATGAAGTCTTGCCTTGTCTTGACGTTGAAGACGGTATTGCCAATATAAACGGAATCCTTGCACAAGACCCATATCCTGTTATGGCTAATGCTATACATAGTCGTCTGCAAAAATACGGCTGCAAGTTTACTGCCGGAGAAATGACTGAAATTACAATTGATTCATATCATTCTAACGTTGACAAAGGTATTGTAAAACCAATCTGCAATGATATAATCGGGGTATTCTCAAAGCTAAAGAAGCTTGGTTTGATATTAGCCGTTGTAACAACAGATGACCCATACGACACAAAGCTATGTCTTGAAAAGCTTGGAATTATAGACTTTTTTGATGAAATATATACTGATGACGGTATTATGCCGCCGAAGCCTGACCCATATTGTCTCAACGCCTTTTGCGAAAAATACGGAATAGCAAAGAATGAAGTTATAATGGTAGGCGATACGTTAAACGACGTAAATTTTGCAAAACGTGGTAACGTCAAAATTATCGGTGTTGCAAAAAGCAAAAACAACAGAGACATATTAAGTAAAAGTGCTGACTTAGTAATGAATGATATTTCTCAAATACTTGATTACTTAGACTGAATAATCGGCGGTGAAAATTTTGACGGCAAAAGAAAGAATAAAAAAAGCCTTTATAATGTCAATACCTGTATTGACGGGCTATATATGTTTAGGAATAGGCTTTGGGATAATACTTGAATCAAAAGGATTTAACGTAATATGGGCATTTGCAATGGGCTTATTGATCTATGCGGGTTCTATGCAGTACGTCGCTATTGATTTACTTACCGGAGGAGCTTCTCTTATTGCAACTGCTCTCACAACCCTGATGGTAAATGCAAGACATCTTTTTTACGGGATATCAATGATTGATAAATATAAAAATATGGGAAAAGTAAAGCCCTATTTGATATTTGCACTTACCGACGAAACCTATTCGCTTGTTGTCTCGGATAATACTAACGATAAAAAGCTTTATTTTCTTGTATCTCTTTTCAATCATTGTTATTGGGTAGCGGGGTGTACATTAGGCGCAGTAATAGGTTCGCTTATTACATTTAATACTACCGGAATAGATTTCGCATTGACTGCATTGTTTGTAACTGTTTTTGTTGAACAGTGGCTTACAACCAAAAATCATCTCTCTGCAATAATAGGTGTATGTGCAACTGTATTTTGTCTTATAATCTTCGGAAGCGGATACTTTTTAATTCCGTCAATGGTGCTTATTACTGTTTTGTTGACCTTATTAAAAAAATACACCGTAAAGGAGGACGAAAACAATGCCTAATCTTCGTTCTGCCATTATGGTTGGTATAATTGCAGTTGTAACAATACTCTTACGTTTTATTCCTTTTCTTATTTTCAGAAACAGAGAAACACCGAAGTTTGTTGCCTATCTCGGAAAAGCGTTGCCCTATGCAATAATGGGTATGCTTGTGGTGTATTGTCTGAAAGGTGTATCATTTATTAAATCGCCCTACGGTCTACCCGAGCTTATTGCTTGTGCTCTTGTTGCTCTTGTACATTTTTGGAAAAGAAATACACTCCTCAGTATTTTGTCGGGAACAGTCGTATATATGCTGATGGTACAATTAATATTTTAAAATAATCGGAGAAAAAGTACTATGAAATTTGAAAAAACTGTTATTGATTCGCATATGCATTTGTCTGCTATGAAAAACGCAGAAGGCACAGACTTCTACACCTTTTTTGACAATAAACAGAAAGAACTCGGATTGAAATCCCTTAATTTGTGCTCTTGTCCGATATACAGTGATTGGGGAATAGAGAATAATATTCTGAGTGCTCTCTATAAGCTTCAT
>JAFQOB010000071.1 GCA_017395725.1 Clostridia bacterium | reverse complement strand
GAAAAGGCAGATGAAGATGAGAAAGATTTTATTCTCTATTGGCAGATGTCAAGAGGAACAGCACCGAGAAACCACATATTCCCCGACTGTAAAAAGCCCTCCCTCTTTGCATATATTACCCCCAAGAAGATAGGCGACCAGTCAAGAAGAGTTAAGCTTCTCACACAGGAAGACAACCGTTTCTATCTTTGCAACATAAAGACAATTAACCTTATTCCCAACTGTCTTGCAAGTGAAGCGGCAAAACAGGCGGGCTGTGATGAAGCAGTATTCCACAGAGGAAATATTGTAACCGAGGGTTCACATACTGCAAACTTTATTATAAAGGACGGCGTTGTTATAACTCACCCCCTCGATAACCTTATTCTTCCCAGTATTACAAGAAAGCACGTACTTGAAATTTGCCGTGAATACGGTATTCCCTGTGAAGAAAGAGAATACACTCTTGACGAATTGTTTAACGCAGACGAGGTGCTTATTGGAAGTACTACAACCGTTCTTCTCGCTGCATGTGAGATTGACGGTAAGGCAGTAGGCGGAAAGAATCCCGAGCTTGTAAAGAGACTTCAGGACCTCTATTTTGAAAAACACGATATGAAATAAAACTAATTTATAAAAATATAAATTGCCGATAAACCCAAGCTGTTTTATCGGCAATTTTTTTACTTAAAGTTCAATAACAATTTTATCTTTCTTTTTGGCTTGTTCTGTGAAACGCCAAGCACCGCCATACGAGTACCTGACATAAGATACAACGTGGTCTGCTCGGTCAAGCATCCAATTATTTCGTTTAACAATAGCATACCTCGGATAAATCCCTGCTAATTCTTCCGGAAAAATTGAATCTGAATAGTCTTCGTTTTTACTTAATTTTTTGTACGGCATATAAGCCAAGACTACGCAATATCTTATATGCGGATATTTTATTTTTAGCACCTTTAAGCTTTTCCTTACCATATAATCAAAATTCCCGTTATTCCCTACGTAAAACAAATCAACCTTTTTGTTTTCAATTAAATCAATCAGAGTCGATAGCAATATCGGCTCTATTTCTTTTGGTGTATCCCTATTCCCAAAAAATGTACAAGATAACATTTTAAAACCCACCTTTTTGACCAATATAACGGACAATATTTTCTAACAGTATAGCATACAATGATTATAGTTGCAACTAATAGTGAACAATAATTATTGGGAGAATGTTGTGGAACAGAAAATAAGACGAGATTTAAATATGGGCGATAATCTAAAACGCCTAAGAATAGCATTTGGTATATCTCAAGAAAAACTTTGTGCAGAGCTTCAACGTCGCGGTTGTGATATAGGAAGGTCAACGTATGCAAAATACGAAGCAGGCGAATTGAACATTAAAGCAAGTATTATTGTTGAATTGAAAAAAATATACAACTGCACTTATGATGACTTTTTCTTGGGGTTATAAAAAAAACACAAAATGTTATTTTTATTTATGGATTTATATTACAATTGAATATAGCAAGGGGGATTTATCGTGGAAAAAAGCGAATTCAGTGTGAGACTTGCCAAATTACGTCTTAACAAAGGTGTTTCTGCTCGTGATATGAGCTTATCTATCGGGCAAAGTCCGAGCTATATTAATAATATTGAAACGGGAATAAGTTTTCCATCAATGACAGTATTTTTCTATATATGCGAATATTTAGGAATAACACCTGCGGAGTTTTTTGATGCCGATTTGAAGAATCCTTCAAAAGAAAAAGAATTATTAAATGAAATAAAAGGATTGAGTAATGAACAGCTTGATAATCTTATTTCACTTGCAAGAGGATTAAAGAAATAAGTTTATTTAGAATTATGATAGTATTTAACAAACTGTGGGAATTGATGAAACAAAAAGGTGTTTCAACATATATGTTGCGAGAGAAATGCGGAATAGACAGCAAGACGGTACGCCGTCTTAAAGCTAATGAAAATATTGAAACAAAAACATTAGATAAGCTCTGTTCTGCATTGGACTGCAAGATTGAAGATATAATGGAATTTATTAAAGAATAAATGCCTTAAGCAAACTTGTAGGGACCGGCGTCCTCGACGGTCCGTTCTATATTTTCAAAAAATTATACACCATTTATGCATAAAAAACACTTTTATGCATTTTTTCTTTTTCACTTTTTGAAATACACCAAAACACAACACTTCCCGAAAGGCACAAAAATGCACAAAAACACAGCATACAAAATGTTCTTTTTGGGCAAAAAACCACCTCGTTTCAATGCAATTGTAAACAAATTATTAATTTAAAAAATATCCCATTTTCGCCCTTGACAAAATTGCATAAGGTGCGTATAATGTATGCATATTCAAGAAAACGCGTGAATATTTATTCACCACATAAAAGGAGTTATATAATATGAATAAAGAAAACATTAAAAAAGTCGTTCTTGCATATTCCGGAGGACTTGATACATCAATTATTATTCCTTGGTTGAAGGAAAACTACAACAACTGTGAAGTTATCGCAGTATCCGGT
>JAFQOB010000070.1 GCA_017395725.1 Clostridia bacterium | reverse complement strand
TGCAGCCCGTTTAGAGTCGTTTGCCTAAACTTTCTCGTGTACCCGCCGTGTACTTTTCGTGTACTTCGGCAAAAAAAGAAACCCGAAAACCCTTGTAAAATAAGGGCTTTCGGGGATGTGGCTACTATTCCCACTCGATTGTGCCTGTAGGTTTAGGCGTCAAATCATAAAGTACACGGTTTATGCCTTCAACATCAGCAGTTATACGAGCTGTAATCTTGTGAAGAAGTTCGTAGGGAATTTCTTCAATGGTTGCTGTCATTGCATCACTTGTATTTACGGCACGGATAATCGCAGGCCAACCTTCATAGCGTTTATCGTTTCTTACACCAACACTCTTCATATCAGGTACAGTTATAAAGTACTGCCATACTTTACCTGCAAGACCGTTGTTATCAAATTCTTCACGGAGAATAGCATCAGCTTCGCGGAGCGCTTCAAGTCTGTCTCTTGTAATAGCACCAAGGCATCTTACTCCAAGACCGGGACCGGGGAAGGGCTGACGGTAAACCATATTATGAGGAAGACCGAGCGCATCACCAACTACACGTACTTCGTCTTTGTAAAGTAAGCGTACAGGCTCTACAAGTTCAAATTTCAAATCTTCGGGAAGTCCACCTACGTTGTGGTGTGCTTTAACGCCTTTAGATTCAATAATATCAGGGTAAATTGTACCTTGAGCAAGGAATGAAACACCGTCAAGCTTAGATGCTTCTTCTGCAAATACGTTTATAAATTCGTTACCAATAATTTTACGCTTCTTTTCAGGATCGGCTTCACCTTTTAACAGATCAAGGAAACGGTCGGTAGCATCGATATATATAAGATTTGCATCAAGTTCTTTACCGAACACTTCTATAACCTGTTCGCTTTCACCCTTACGCATCAAGCCGTGATTAACGTGAACGCAAACAAGCTGTTTGCCTATAGCCTTAATAAGCAATGCAGCAACAACGGAAGAGTCAACTCCACCCGAAAGAGCGAGAAGAACTTTTTTGTTGCCAACTTGTTTTTTGATTTCTAAAACTTGCTCGTCAATAAAAGAGTTGGCAAGCTCTAATGTTGTGATACGAGCCATTGATTCGGGTCTTTTTACATTTTGCATAGTAGTTATTCCTCCGTTTTGTTTTGTTTTTTTACAAATTCGTTTATATAGAAATCGGATGTTTTTCCGAGCTCTTCGTTTAAATGCTCTAAGGTATATTTTTCAGCAAGAGTGGGGACCTCTGAAAAGAGATTTGTTCCCAACCCAAGTCTATCGCCTTCAATTGTGCAGCCCATAGCCGCAAGGGTAGTGGGGAACATATCAAAGGGAGTAAAAACTCTTTCTTTCGTATTTGGTGTCTCTGCAACTGAATTTATTATACAGTTATAAATATGTCTGTTGTAATTCTTATCAACATTTCTGTCAAAATATGCTGCGTCCATACTCGCGTGGTCGCCACAAATTATAATAGTTGTATCTTCATAGAAATCTTGTAGTTTTAACCATTCAACAAAAGAGTAAGCTTGTTTGCTTGCGCACGAATAAACGTTTTCGTACTGTTCAGTGTATTTATCTCCACACAAGCTGCATTTGTAACCGTTTACGTGGTGCGTATCAACAGTAAGCATCGTAAACATAAAAGGCTCGTCTTTTGCGGCAATCTGGGGAAGTACTCTTTTTGCATACTCGTACAAATGCAAGTCCTCCATCCCCCACCATACTTTATAATCTTCGGGAATAATACCGTCTTCTCTTGCTGAAAAGAGGTCGTAAACAATATCTGCGCCGTGTTGATAATAGTATTGGTCTCGTCCGGCATAATTGCCGTCTGACCCAAACATTACTGCCTGATAGTAACCGTTTTTCTTAAGTATATCTTGCAAGTTTGTTATTCCGGGGAGAAAGGCGGACGTCTTTCCGTAAGTATTTCTTTTCATAGGAACACTCAAAGGAACTCCCGCTGTCTGCGACACTATCGAAGC
>JAFQOB010000009.1 GCA_017395725.1 Clostridia bacterium | reverse complement strand
GCTTCCCGGGTGGCTTGACATAAGATACGGCACAAGATACTGCTCTTTTCCTATGCTCTTTGTAATCTCAAAAAAGCGTTTTTTAAATCCTTCGTATACGGAAAAATCGGGTTTACCCATCATTCTCAAAACTCTTGACGAACAGTGTTCGGGAGCAACCTTAAGCTGTCCGCTTACGTGGTCTCTGACAAGCTTTTTAAAGAAGCTGTTATCTTTATCAAGCATAAGATAATCAAACCTTATCCCCGACCTTATAAACACTTTCTTTACACCGTCTATCTTTTCAATTCTGCTCAACAAATCAAGGTATTCCGTATGACTTACCTTTAGATTTTTGCAAGGAGTCGGAGCCAAACATTTTCTGTTTTTACATACACCGTGTTCTTTCTGCTGTTGACAGGAGGGATATCTAAAGTTTGCAGTAGGACCGCCGACGTCGTGGATATATCCCTTAAATCCGTCCATCTTAGTAATAGTTCTTGCTTCATCAAGAACCGATTCGGCACTTCTTGAGCGTACACTTCTTCCCTGATGAAAAGCAATAGCGCAAAAGTTACAAGCCCCAAAACAACCTCTGTTGTGAGTGATGGAAAATTCAACCTCGTTTATGCCCGGAACACCACCGTCTTTTTCATATTTCGGGTGGTACGCTCTTGTAAACGGGAGAGCGTAAACCTTATCAAGCTCTTCCCTCTCAAGCGGCGGCATAGGAGGATTCTGCACTAACTTTTTACCGTCGTAATACTCTACAACAGCTTTACCGTTAATATAGTCATTCTCTTTATACTGCAAAGAAAATGCATTGGCATACTTTTTCTTATCTTCCTTTAATTCATTAAAATCAAATCCGCCCGCACACTCAAAATGTATATCCTCGTCAGCTTTGCATACGTAAGCCGTACCTCTGACGTCGCGAATCTTCTTTACGGGCACACCTTTATCAAGAAGCTCAGCAATACGGAGTATTGATTTTTCTCCCATTCCATAAGACAAAATATCTGCCCTTGAATCAACAAGGATAGAACGTCTAATCTTATCGTCCCAATAATCATAATGAGCAAAACGACGCAACGAGGCTTCAAGCCCACCTATAATTATCGGTATATCACCGTAAGCCTCTCTGATTCTGTTACAGT
Source organism: Clostridia bacterium (assembly GCA_017395725.1). Next base: position 2,288 of record JAFQOB010000009.1, on the reverse strand, counting down.
ATACGATAACAGCTCTGTCGGGGCGGTTTCCCATCTTACCGCCTGCAGAATAGTAGTCATAAGACCTCTTTTTCTTTGAGGCAGTATAATGAGCCACCATAGAGTCAATATTTCCGCTTGTAACAAGAAAACCAAGTCTTGGTCTACCAAACTCCTTAAAGCTTTCAGCCGTCTTATAATCGGGCTGAGAAAGTATTGCAACCTTAAAACCGGCATTTTCAAGAACTCGCGATATAATGGCAACACCAAAAGACGGGTGGTCAACGTAAGCATCACCTGTCACGCAAACAAAATCCGCTTCTCCCCAACCTTTTGACTGCATCTCATATTTAGTTGTAGGTAATAATCTATCTTTATCCATACAAACACCCTAAAATGAGCTGTATCGCGTACAGATGATACAGCTCATTTGATTTTATTTTACTTTTTAACTTCAACCATTTCGAAAGCTTCGAGAATGTCGCCTTCTTTAATATCGTTGAACTTTTCAAGACCAACACCGCATTCAAAGCCTTGCATAACTTCTTTTGCGTCGTCCTTAAATCTCTTCAAAGAACTAATCTTGTCTTCGAATATAATTACGCCGTCACGTACAACACGAATCTGGCTGTTTCTCGTAATCTTACCGTCCTGAACGTAAGAACCAGCAATAGTTCCAACCTTAGGAACGTGTATAGTCTGACGAACCTCTGCGTGTCCAAGCACCTCTTCCTTAAATTCAGGAGCAAGCATACCCTTCATAGCAGCTTCGATTTCTTCAATACACTCATAAATTACGCGGTACGTACGAATTTCAACTTCCTGTCTTTCGGCAGAATCAATAGCCTTCTTGTCGGGACGCACGTGGAAACCGATAATAATTGCATTCGAAGCAGCGGCAAGCATAACGTCGCCTTCTGTAATACCGCCTGCAGCCGTGTGTATAACGTTAACTCTAACTTCGTTATTGGAAAGCTTTTCAAGAGACTGTTTAACAGCTTCAGCACTACCGTTAACGTCAGCCTTAACTATAACGTTAAGGTCCTGAGTTCCCTCACTGATCTGAGCAAATAAGTCATCAAGAGAAACCTTAGCATTAGCTTTAAAGGCTGCCTCCTTCTGCTTTGTCTTTCTCTGATCGGCAAGTGTACGAGCCATTCTTTCGTCTTCAACTGCGTTAAATTCATCACCAGACTCGGGAACTTCTGCCAAACCAACTATTTCAACAGGAACGGAAGGTCCTGCAGTCTTTATATTCTTACCCTTATCGTCAAGCATAGCTCTTACGTGACCTACGGCAGTACCTGCGATTACAACGTCACCAACCTTAAGTGTACCCGTCTGAACAAGTACTGTAGCAACGGGACCTCTGCCCTTATCAAGCTTAGACTCGATAACTACACCCTTCGCACGTCTGTTGGGATTAGCCTTGAGTTCCTTAACTTCAGCAACAAGCAATACGTTTTCAAGAAGGTCATCAATACCCATCTTTGTAAGAGCAGATACGGGAACGCATATAACGTCACCGCCCCATTCTTCAGGAACAAGCTCATACTGTGTAAGGCTCTGTTTAATGTTATCGGGGTCAGCACTGGGTTTATCCATCTTATTAATAGCAACAATAATTTCAATTCCCGCAGCCTTTGCGTGGTTAATAGCTTCAACAGTCTGAGGCATAATGCCGTCGTCTGCCGCAACAACAAGAATCGCAATATCGGTAGCCATAGCACCTCTTGCACGCATAGCTGTAAATGCTTCGTGTCCGGGGGTATCAAGGAACGTAATATCCTGATCGTTAACGTTAACTCTATAAGCACCGATATGCTGTGTAATACCACCGGCTTCTCCTGCGGTTACGTTTGCGTGACGAATCGCATCGAGAAGCGAAGTCTTACCATGGTCAACGTGACCCATAACACAAACAACGGGAGCTCTCTTTACAAGGTTTTCTTCGCTGTCTTCCTTTTCATCAAAGAGCTTTTCTTCAATAGTCACAACAACTTCTTTTGAAACCTTGATTCCTAGTTCATCAGCAACCAAGAAAGCAGTATCATAGTCAATAACCTGATTTACAGAAGCCATAATACCAAGCTTCATAAGTCTCTTGATAGTCTCAGCGGCAGTAACCTTCATTCTTACTGCAAGGTCACCGACTGAAATCTCGTCGGGAACGGTAATCTGAAGCTGAAGTTTCTTTGCTCTTTCAAGCTCTTCTTTTTTAATCTTTTCAAGAGCGAGTTTTTCTTTATCTTTATTCTTATCGTATTTGCTGTTATTGTTCTGTTTCTTAACCTTTTTACGCTCGTTGG
>JAFQOB010000069.1 GCA_017395725.1 Clostridia bacterium | reverse complement strand
CTCTTGAGCAATATTTGCTTGACTCAAAAGAGGGAAGTATATTTATGCTTTGGCGTAACGATAAGGCGGTAATAATCGGCAAAAATCAAAATGCTTATGCCGAGCTTGACCTCGATTACGTAGAAAAAAACAATATCAAGGTTGTACGCCGTCTTACAGGCGGGGGAGCTGTTTTTCACGATATTGGAAACATAAACTTTTCTTTTATCGTACCGGATACGGAAAAGGCAGTTCTTGACTTTGCCAGATTTACCAAGCCTATAATAGAGGCTTTGAAATCACTCGGTATTGAAAACGTGTGTCTTTCGGGCAGAAACGATATTATGATAGGAAACTCGAAAATATCGGGTAATGCTCAGAGTTCATATAACGGAAAAACACTTCATCATGGCTGTATGCTTTATTCAGCCGACTTGTCTATGCTTACGGGAGCTTTGCGTGTTGACCCTGAAAAAATTAAGTCAAAGGGTATAAAAAGCGTACGCAACAGAGTTGCTAACATTAAGGACTTTTTAAAGACCGATATGTCCGTTACCGACTTTATGGACTATCTTGAAAACTACGTAGCAAAAGAAACAAATTCGGAAGTTATTAGTCTTACCGACGAAGATATAGCAGCTACTCAAAAGCTTGCCGACGAAAAGTACTCAACTTGGGATTGGAATTTCGGTAAATCCAAAGAGCTTTCGGTTCAAAAAAAGAAGAGATATGACTTTGGGTCCGTTGCCGTTGATTTAACTGTCGAGGGCGGTATAATTAAAGCCATTAAAATATCGGGCGACTTCTTCGGTGTCAGAGACGTTAGTGAAATAGAGAATATATTAATCAATACAAAATTTGAAGCAGAAGCTTTAAAGGATAAGCTTAACAATAGTTTGATAGGCGATTGTATATCGGGAATGACTTCTGATTTGTTTATTGAGCTTTTGTTGTCATAGGGGGAGAATATTATGAAATACAAACAGTATGAGGCATTAGCTTCCTTTTATGATGCTCTTAATCCCGAGGTGGATTATACTGCTTGGGCGGATTTTATAAAGAAGATTATTGAAAAATTCGGCAAGATAGAAACAAGGCTTATGCTTGACTTGGCTTGCGGAACGGGTAGTATGTCGGTTGAGCTTTCAAAACTCGGATATGAGGTAATCGGTGTTGACTTGTCGGCTGAAATGCTTATGGAAGCGCAGAATAAGGCCTATGACACCGAGCAGAATATTCTGTTTTTAAATCAGGATATGAGTGAGCTTGACCTTTACGGAACTGTTGATGCTGTTGTTTGTTGCCTTGACAGTATAAATTATCTTACTGATATAGAAAAACTGAAAAAAACCTTTGCTCTCGTTAATAACTTTATGAACGACGGCGGTCTGTTTATATTTGACGTGAATACCCCATATAAATTTAAAAATATCTACGGAAACAATGCCTATATCCTTGAGTCTGAGGGGGTATTATGTGCTTGGCAGAATACCTTTGACGAAAAAACTTCAATATGCGATTTTGATTTAAGCTTTTTCGTTGAAAAGAAAAATGGTACGTACGAACGCTTTGACGAGAGTCAGAGAGAAAAAATGTATACCGACACACAGTTACGTGAAATGTTGAAAAACGCTTCATTTGAGGTTCTCAAGGTGTATTCAAACTATGATTTTAAGGAGTATACCGAAACCGACGAGCGTTGGTATTACGTTTGCAGAGCTAATAATAAAAATAAAAATGCTATATGACGGCAAAAGCCCCATATAGCGTTTTTTTATGCATATATTTTGTTTTTTCGTGGGACGTCGAAGGCTTCGTCCCATACCACGCGTGGTTTAATTTGCAGATACAACATAAGCCTTCTCCAGCGGAGAAGGTGTTGAGGCGATTCTCAAACTATAATTAATTCCAAAGATAATCGCCGAGACGGATGAGGAGATCGCTCTTTTGCTCTCCTCATCCACCGCAAGCGGTCCCCCTTCTCCGCTGGAGAAGGCTTACAAAGTTTACACAAAACAGGCTGTTCTAGGTTTCTTTCCTTAAAATAAGCCTTCTTCGTCGGCTTCGCCGCCACCTCTCCCATAGGGCGAGGCTCTATGTTTGCACAAACCGGAGAGGCAAGTTCTTTGCCAAGCTTTCTGCGAAAGAAAGCGGGGCTTTTACAATAAGTATTCAAGCTCAATATAGTTATGCTCTTTGCCGAAGAGGTTGTGGGTAACGTAGGTTCCTGTTTCTTTAAAGCCTAAATTTAAGTAGCATTTATATGCCGATTCGTTGATGTCAAATACCGACAGAGTAACGGTTGTTGCTTTTAGGTTGGTTTTTGCGTAGTTCAACGCCTCTAAAAGCATTCGTTTGCCGTAGCCCTTGCCTCTTTTTGTGTTATCTACAATTATAAGCCCGAACTTATACTTGTCCTGTTGCAGTCTTTGAATAAAGAAATGCCCGATAATATCGTCCTCGTCTTCGGCAATCATACCGAAAAAGTCATCATTTCTGTTTTGATACAGCTTGTCAAAATCTTTGGGCAAAAGCGGATATTTTTCAAATCTGTCGGCACACCAAAGCCGAAATGCTTTTTCGTCTTCTATCCAATTGACGATAAGTTCTGCATCGCTTGATTTATACGGTCTTAATTTTAGCATAGTTATAGTCCTTTTTGTAATTAAAGGGAGCTTTATTAAAGCTCCCTTTGTGTTTTGTCAATCGAAAAGTCCGTCTTTTTTTACGGAATCCCAGTTTACGTCTAAAACCTTAATAGTCTTAACAGCGCTTACTTTTGCTTTTTTCTGGAATACGTAACCCTCTTCCATCAGTTTTCGCATAGCCTTTGTAACGTAACCCTTGTCAATTTTGTTTTTTCTTGAAACTGCTTCGACAGTTGCCCAAAAGGTAGGATAGCTTCGCTTTCCTTTTTTCTTGTTGTTCTTTTCTGTCAGGGGCTTAAGATTTGAAAGAATGGCTCTGAAACAGCCATATAATTCTTCATCTCTTCCGGGAAGCTCAAAACTGCTTGATGCACAGTTTTTAAGCTGGGTGCTCATCGCATCTTTAACACCGTAAACAATAACTTCTTTTTTGCGTCTTGTT
>JAFQOB010000068.1 GCA_017395725.1 Clostridia bacterium | reverse complement strand
TGAAGGTAAGGGACATATCGGTACCGCCATTGGTCTTTATATTTTTGAATATTTAATTGTTGTGTCTTATTTCACGCTTTCCGGGTTTGCTTTAATCGGTAATGCCGACAATAAAGACAATCTTCGTAACGGTATTGACAGACCTACAGATGAGGGCGGCGACAACGGTTGTTATATAACCCTTGGAGATTACGTTGAATATACAAACGCACAGCCTTTTTACGTTGGCGAAATACATCTTGTTTTTGACAGTGATCTTGACAGAGTCACGTTAAAGGGCGGTATTCAGGAGATATGCGACTGTCCTACGGTGTGTAATAAGCCTCTAAATATGACTCCATATACTTTCCCCGCAACAATGACAAAAGAGTTTGAGGTTATTGCTGACGGTGAAGTTATATATAAGGCAGATGACAACTGCCAAAGACTCGTAAAAATACCGTTAAATAAAACTGTGTCAAGCCTTGCAATAAGACCTGTTGCTACCTATGGAAGCGAAAAAGCACACGTATTTTCCTTTGATTTTTAAAGAGGTGAAAATGTATGTATTTTCAGCTTGAAAACGCAAAAGTAAACTATGAAACCCAAGGACTTTGCAGTATTGATATGCCTCCGAATATCGAAAACGGAAAGGTATACCCCATTGTTATTGCTGTTCACGGAAGCAACAGAGGGGCTAAAGACTACGATGAGTGTCCGTTTTATGCCGAGCAGAAAAAAATTGCCCTTGAAAACGGTTGTTTTTTCGGTGTAATTTCAAATAAGTCAGACACCTGGGGGACTGATGACGGACTTTATAATATGAAAGTCTTTGCAGACTACATTATTGCAAATTATCCCGTAAGGGAAAAGGTTATACTTTGGGCGACGTCGGCGGGCGGTGTACTTGCAAACAGAATGGTGAAAGAATACCCCGAGCTTGTTGATTTTGTGATAGGCACTTTTCCAGTATATGATCTTGAGTCAACTTATTCGCTGAATACCTGTAGGGTTGCTTGGAAATCAAGAAATATTGAGGATTTTAAAGAATCGACAAAAGGTAAAAATCCCGTGCAATACCCCGATTTGTTGAAAGAGCATAAGTATTTTATAACTCACGGTTTGGCAGATACGGCAGTACCCCTTGAAGCAAATTCGCTTAGGCTGAAAGCGGAGCTTGGAGATAACGTATATTTGCAGATAATCGAGGGCGGTGTGCACTCAACGGCAAATTTTGCTTTCTACGGCGATGCGGTAACTAAGGCATTTGAAGAGATAAGTAAAAAAAGATAGGTGTTTCACCTATCTTTTTTGCTTGATATCGTATTATATTTCCGGTTTAAATGACGGCATAAGCTGAAGCTTGAAAAGGTTGGCTTTATGCTTTCTGTCGATAATTTCTTTTGTGGATTTGTCTTCTATTTCGCCCGTTCTGATGTATTTGTCAAGAACGTCGTAGGTGAAACCGAGGTTGTCTTCGTCGGTCTTACCAGAAAGACCGTCAATGGGAACCTTGTCAACCAAAACGTCGGGTAACCCCAATACTCTGCCGATTTCTTTAACTTCTGTTACGGTTAAATTGGAAAGGGGCGAAAAATCACCTGCCGCATCTCCGTATCTTGTGGAATAACCAACCCAGTCTTCAGAAAGGTTGCAGGTATTTACCACTCTGCCGTTAACTGATTGGCTTATGGCATATACGGTGGACATTCTTATTCTCGGTGGTAGATTAATAACAGATTGACGCGAAAGCGAAAAATCATCGGGCAATGCATTTGTCAAAGAGTCTATAGCGGATTTTATGTTTATTTCATAACGCTTTATGCCAAGATGGTCACAAAGAAGATACGCCATATCTATATCGTGCTGTTCGCCGCACGGCATAAGAACACCGATAACTCTGTCTTTTCCCAATGCCTCAACACAGAGAGCTGCCGCAACAGAGCTGTCTTTTCCTCCCGATATGCCTATTACCGCATTGCAGTCCTTTCCGTTTTCTTCAAAGAAGTTTCTTATCCATTCTACGCATTGATTCTTTGTATTTATTGCATCAAACATCTTGTTAAAACACCGCCTGTAGTTTTTTGATGTATTTATTATATCACAATACTTATGCAAAGGTCAACGAAAAGAACGATAAAATTATTTCTATGGGTAATAGGCAGTCAGGGCTTTGCCCTGAAACCCACAAGGGAGCGTTTTTGAAAAAACGCCCCGCTTTCTTTCGCAGAAAGCTTGGCAAAGAACTTGCCTCTCCGGTTTGTACAAACATTATCACTATATCGTAGGGCGGGGGCTTGCTCCCGCCGTAAAAAACAAATAACAATATATAAATATTG
>JAFQOB010000067.1 GCA_017395725.1 Clostridia bacterium | reverse complement strand
TTTTTACATATTTTTAGTATTATTGCAAATAATTAAACCAAATCACAAAAATATTTAAGGAAATTATTTATGAAACACAAGGAATATATACGCACAGACCTTGCCGCAGAAAGTCCAAGTCTTGAGAAATCACAAGCTGCAAACGGAGTTTCTGTAGACGTTGAAAAAAACAAATCCTCTGAAACAGCAACAATAAAAATACTCAACAAGACAGGTGAACAGGATTTAGGAAAGCCAATCGGCACGTATATAACCGTAAGCTTCGGCAAGGCTTGGAATCTTCCCGAGGACGATATACAAAACGTTATCGACACCGTTGCAGAAAAAATAAAATTTCTTGCTTCACAGCTTTTGCCGAACAAAAACGAATACAGCATACTTGTTGTGGGGTTAGGAAACAGATATATAACCTCAGACGCCTTAGGCCCCCTTACAGTAAAAGAAATTACGGTAACTCGTCATCTACAGGATAAAAGTCCTCAGCTTTTTAAGATGTTAAATCAACAAAACGTTTCTGCCCTCGCCCCCGGAGTTTTAGGACAGACAGGAATAGAGACTGCCGAACTTATTAAAGGCGCTGTTGATACAGTATCCCCCGACCTTGTCGTTGCAATAGATGCCCTTGCGGCAAAAAGCGTTAACCGTCTCGCCACCACCATACAAATATGTGATACCGGTATTACTCCCGGCTCGGGTATAGGCAATACCAAGCAAGCGATAAATAAAGATACACTTGGCGTTCCTGTTATTGCCGTCGGCGTACCCACAATGGTCAGCTCGGCAACCCTCGTCTATGATGCCCTCGAAAAAGCTCAGGTTAAAGACATCAGCGACGAATTAATACAAGTGCTTGACAACGGTATAAGCTTCTTCGTTACTCTTAACGAAACCGATGCCGTAATAAACCTGCTCTCCCGTATATTGTCCGAAAGCATTGATAAAGCCTTTTCAACAGCATCAATACAGTAAACCAATACCTTTGTTCCTCTTTTTTGTTAGGATATTATTGAATCACAGAAAGATCTATGATATAATATTTTAAACGATTATTTCAAGAGGAATATTTATGGAACTGTTACAATTAAAATATTTTTGCGACGCGGCAAAAACACAGAATTTTTCAAAAACCGCACAAAAATTTAACGTGCCTCCTTCGTGTATTTCCCAAAGCATAAAAAGGCTTGAAAAAGAGCTTTCAGTAAAGCTTTTCACAAGGTCGGCAAATAAAATTTCGCTAAACAGTAAGGGTATTGAGTTTTACGAAAAAGTCTCTATCGGGCTAAACTATATTAATAATGCGGCAACAGCAGTACAAGACGACGGAAATAAGGGAGAAATCAATATATGCGTTAACTCCAACCGACGTCTCGTTATGCAGGCAATAAAAAAATTCCAATCTATTTACCCCGACGTTAATATTATAACACGTCACTTAACAGACCATTCCTCAGATAATTTTGATATTATTATAAGCAGAGATAACATTCAGAACAAAGCTTTCAATAAAACGAAGCTCCTTTCCGAACCCCTATGCGTTGCTATAAACAAAGATAATCCCATTGCAAAGCAGCCTCATTTTAACCTTGCACTTTTAGCAGACCAGCCTTTTATTTCAACCAACAAACAGAGTAAGCTTTATGAGCTTACAAACGTAATATGCAATAAGTACGGATTTGAACCTAAAATAGTGCTTTTAAGTGATGACACCTACTACGTTAGAAAACACGTTGAATTAAATTTAGCCGTTACTCTTGCCCCCGCTTTTTCGTGGTACGGGCAATTTGATGACAGTGTTTTGTTATTCCCCAGCGATAACTGTATGTATGACACGTACATCTACACAAACTCGGAAAAATATATTTCAGTATGTACCAAAAACTTCATTAAATTCCTCATAAACGAATGTAAAGAAGAATATGAAGCTGCTGATTTTTCCGATTTGCAACAGTCATAACACCATACGTTCAACCATATAATAGACCGAGGTAAAATTTGTTGCCTCGGTCTGTTTTTTTGATGCCAATAGATGTGTGGCAGCACACATGCATCTGCCAATAAGGAGGACGTATGATAAAAATAATTACTAAAACAGCTCTTGGATTTATTTCATTTATTGGGTTTTCTCTTATCACAGCCTCGGCTGTTTTGAATCCCCCTACACTTTCAGTTATCAATAATATTACCGCGACAGGTCTCGGTATACTGCCCCCCAGTACATATTCTGCATTTAATTCCACCATCACTCCGGAACCGTATAAATATATAAATTTACCTAAAGACATTGGAACGCCTGCGGGAATAGAGTATTATAACACACTTTCCAAAGAAGATATAACAATAGAAGGACAAGACCCGACACCTGAGCCGCCGCAACAGGAACCACCACTCCCCACAAACTCATTTCCAATTATTTCTCTTGATATGAGTGATAACCAAAAACCCAATGACCTTAAATATAAAAATGAAAGCAAATATTCGCCTGATATAAACGAGCTTTTAAAAAGAGAGTATCCTCTTGATTACACAAAATCTGTTTCATCAAACAATGAAATACAGCCGCTTGTGCTGATAATACATACACACGGCAGTGAATGCTACAGTCCCGAGGGAGTACAAGCCTATACCGCCGATACCCCTACGAGAGTACTTGACACTGCATCTAACGTTGTAGCAGTGGGAAAAGTTCTTGCCGACGAATTGAATGCTCGCGGTGTACATACAATTCATTGCACAACAATGTTTGATGCGGAAAGCTATTCAGACAGCTATAATCTTTCAGAAAAAGCAGTAAAAGAGTATTTAGCCAAATATCCGTCAATTCAATATGTTTTTGACATTCATAGGGATTCTATCACAAGAGCAAACAATGAAAAAATAAAACCACTTACAAAGGTAAACGGCACACCGACTGCTCAAGCGATGTTTGTTGTAGGAACGGACTCAGGCGGTGCCAATCACCCAAATTGGTTAGATAATCTTACCGTAGCATCACACTTTCAAAATAAACTTATTGAGAAATACGGAAACATTATGCGACCGATAAATTTACGAAAAGCAAGCTTTAACGCGGAACACGCACCGGGGTCTTTGCTGATTGAAGTTGGTAGCTGCGGAAACACCCTTTCAGAAGCAAAGAACTGTGCCTTGCTCCTCGGTGAAACAATAGCGGAAATTATCCTCACTGACGGAAAAGCATAAATACTTTTGCCCATATCCCCCTCTATGCACTTGTTAAAACTTCGCACAAACCAAAGGAAGATTCCAAGGATAGAAGTAACTTTGATAGTGATTTTAAAAAACACTATCAAAGTTACTTCTGACTTTGAATTTTTCTTTAGTCTGAGCGAATCTGTCAAAAGTGCATAGAAGTGATATTTATTTTATTACTATGCAAAAATCCACCCGTTTTTTACGGGTGGATATTTTTTGTTTTATACCGTGTTTATTAACCTACGATACCGGAACGTTCAATACCTGCAATCAGATATCTCTGACAGAACAAGTACATTATAATCAACGGAGCAATTATAAGAAGTGATGCAGTATTGTAGATTGCGGCTTCATACATAGACTGTCCTGCATATACCGTATCCAAAGATTTAGGTATCATAATAAGGTCAGGCATTGTTACAAAGCTTGATTTGGGGAAGAACAGGTCTGTATAGAACATATCTGTCCACTGCCATGAGAATGAGAACAGGAATACTGTAATCAACATGGGCACGGAAAGAGGAATAATAATCTGAATAAATGTTCTGAATACGCCTGAACCGTCAAGGTATGCGGATTCTTCAAGTTCATCCGGTACGCCGCGGAAGTACTGACGAAGCATATAAATGTACAAACCGTTCTTAAATCCGAGACCGCCAAGTGAAAGAATTATCAAAGGCCAGTAGGAGTTAAGCAAGTTTATCTGCTCGCCGCCGAACAACTTAATTATGTTGAAGATATCAAAATATCTAAACTTCATAAACATTGAAAGCTGTAATGTTTCGTGAGGTACAACCATCGTGAAAATTACAAGGAAGAACAGCAAGTTGTTGAACTTAAACTTAAATTTCGCGAAACCGTAAGCAACTACACAGCATATAAACGTCTGTATAAATGCACATGCCAATGACAACAACAATGTGTTAAAGAAAGCTGTAAAATATTTAGCTTCAACTATCAACGCTTTATACGTATCAAGTGTCGGATATTTTGCAATATACTTAACCGTAACGTCAACAAAGTCTTCTTTACCCATAAATGAGCTGAATATCTTCGAAAGAACAGGTGAAAGGATTACGTAAGAAATACCGATAAGAAGTACCAAACGGAATATTACCCATACAACCGTTTTAACAAACTTGAAAGAAAGGTATTTCAATTTAAATCTCGTCCAAAAATCCGTACGTTCAAAATCAACGCGAATCTTATTTTTTGTCTCCTTCATTACCTTAGGAGCTGCTGCTTGATTATTCATACTGAAATTCCTCCTTTCTTAGTCTCTTCTCTGATAGAATACGTATCCTGAAATCAATGCGGATACAACACCTATCAATGCTAATACGATCAAGAAATATATCCACGACATCGCAGAGCTTACTACGTGTCTGTTAGGCTCCTGATAAATCTTGTCGATGTACATCATAACGCTGTTTGAGCTTCTTGTAAACGAGTCAATAACCGTATAAATCGTATTAACAAGAATCATCGGGCTTATCATTGGGAAGGTAATCTTCCAGAAGGTTTCCCACGCAGCTGCACCGTCTATCTGACACGATTCATAAATCGCGGGAGATATGGACTGGAGACCTGCAAGGAATATAAGCATCTGTACACCGGAACGGCTGATTATGTCGTAAACGTTTGCTATAATACCTACAACGTACGTCATCAGTTCTCCACCGACCTTCATACTGCCGAACAGCCAGTTGAGGTTTGCAGCAGCCGCAAGTGATTCGGAAGCTGTCACACCGCCTGTACCGTCATCGATTGAGCTTGACGAGTCGGTCATATATGTAAGCATTGCGTTATTCTGGTCAATGTATTCTACAACACCTGTACCGATGATAACAGGGATGAAGAATATTGCACGGAACAATGCTCTACCAAGCATCTTCTGGTTAAGAAGAACTGCCATAAACAGTGAGAAAATTACGATTGCGGGAATATCGAATATAAGCTGTTTGATACCTGCTACAAGTATCTGTACAAATCCGGGATCCTCAAACAAGGCTTCCTGATAGTTTGCAAATCCGATAAACTCTGTAGTATATCCACCACCGGACAAGATAGTAAACTTTGAGAAGCTGAACTTAATTGAGTCGGCAATAATCGGAAGATATACTATAAGGAATATAGCCAGGAAAGGCATTATAAACCACCAGCCGGCTCTCGCCTTTCTTGCGTCAAGGGATGCTATCTTTTTCTTGCGCTTCTTTGCGGGAATAGCAGAATTATTTGTCATTATTCAAACACCCCTTTCTTAGTTTTGTGCTGTTGTTTCAGGAGTTCCCGTGGTTTCAGGTGCATCTGTCTCCTCGGGAGTTCCTGTTGTTTCAGCAGGTTCTGTTGTTTCTGCAGGGTCAGTTGTCTCTGCAGGTTCTGTTGTTTCTAATGTCTCATCGGAAGAGCTTTCGGGAGTCTCGGGAGCTTCAACTATTTCTTCGCTCTCCTCTTCAACGAACTTCTCTTCTTCAGCTACTGTGGATTCAATAAATCCAAGAGCCTTAATAGTTCTGCCGTTTACGGTTATATCAAAGCTGTTGTAATTCAAAATGAATACTTTTCCATTTGAATATGTTACCTTAACAACAGTACCGGTCTTTGTAAGATATTTTGTCTTAAGGTCGATGAGTTCTTCCTCGTCCTCGGGTTCTGCCTCTTCTACACTTGTATCAGGGTTAACCTCTGAATCTTCTTCAGTTGAGGTATCGGGCTCTTCTGTGTTATCAGGATTCTGAGTATTCTGCTGTGCATTCTTGATTGCTTCAAGCTTTGCTGCAAGAATAGCTGCTCTTCTTTCCTTTTCTTCTTCATGTACCTTAGAAATCGCGTCTTCTTCCTGAGCCGCCTTCAATGCTTCTGCATCTTCTTCAATTTCCTGTTCGGTAGGTACACGTTCGCCCTGTACGAATTCGTGGTCAACTATCAAAGAGGACTGAACGTCGTTAAGAGCTTCGTTTAATGTATTGTAGTATCCTACAAGGTCTTCTTTCCAAATCTTATAGGTTACAGAGAAGTACTGAGCATAAACCGGATCGTCCTTCAATTCTGCAGTATTGTCATACGCGAGCAAGAAGTAGGGATTTGCGCCGTTTTCAATCATCTTAAGCATTTCGTATGCGATATTACCTGTAGTATTCAAAGGTGTTCCCGCAAACTCAACTGCTCCATGAAGTACCATACCCATAAAAGGTACAGACTGGCTTGACAAAATGTAACGGCTACTGTCAAGAGATACGTTCAACAAATGGTCAACGTAAGCAAGCACGTAAGCATTACCTGCGTTACTCATTATGCTGGTGTAATCTTCTTTCATGCTCTTGAGAAGCTTAACTGTCTCATATCTTGCGTCTTCGCGGTTGTAAGGATCATCCTCATCAAAGTCAGAGTTCAAATCCGAACCGAGAGAACCAACTGAAAGGCTTGTAGCGCCAAGCTTCTGCAAATCCTTATTGAATCCTTCATAGAATTCTGAGAAAGCAGATACTGAAATTACAACGTTACCTGTTTCCATAAGAGTCTGATATACGTTGTCATATTTCTTCTTCTGTGTATAACGGTTATCAATAGTTCTTACAGCGTCCTGCTTAAAGCTAAATCCGTCGAAAGCTGATGTGTTATATACATAATTGAAATCAAAATCGGGATACAAACCAAAACCTTTTTCTTCGGCTGTATTAACCATTTCGGTAAAGGTCTTGTTTCCGCCGGTCTTCTTCTGGAACTTAACCTTAGAAGGAACTGTTGCAGAAATACCGCCGTTTGCGAAACCTGTAAGCTTAAAGTTTATGTTGTTTATACCTTCAGCTTCAAGCTCGGAGTGAATTGTCAACAAATCATCAAATGTTGTAAGAGGCTTTTCAACTGTTACAGGGAAGCTGAGGAACTTTTCTGTAGTATCGATAGTACCGAGCGTCTCAATGTAAAGCGGAATATCCTCTTTTACCTCTTTATCATCAAGCTTTACAAGCTGATCTGTACCGTAGAGGTAATCACGGTATGCCTTTGCCATACCAACGTATGTAGCATCGTATGATTTGTAATCCTTGTTTTCTTCAGCATTTGCCGCTGCCAATGTCTGATCTTCAAGCATTACGTACTTGATTCTGTAGCTACCGGTATACTTTCTGTCTGAAACTACAGTCCAAGTTGCGTTACTACCTACAGAAATAGAATCTGCAAGGTTATATTGGTCGGAAGGACGGGGGTTAAATGAAGTATATGCTGTATTATACTTATGCAAAGCACCACCGGTTTCTGCAAAAATTGTCGCGAGAGAATCACCCTCGGTTATAATTGCAAGGAATCCGGAGTTTACGTCGTACTGCTTAATAACAGTCTCGCCGTTAACCTCAGCCCTTTCTGTTCTTACACCTGTTTCAACTACACCGTAAACGGGAAGTCTCATTACCTGCTGTGTAGAACCTGTAATTGTGTGGAATGCATAGTCCTGACCGTAAAGCTTACCGCTTATAGTAACCGACTTGCTTGCCACGTCTTCAAATCTTATAATCGTTCCGCTGCCGTCGGGAACAAATATATATCCGTTATTATCGGATGAACCCGCACCAACGTAAGGAAGTATCTTCATGCTGTCAAGAGTGTAAACAGTTTCATCAAAACGGATACCGTTTGCACCGAGACGCATATCAACGCCTTCGTCTGTAAGAGAGTATTCAAGAGCAAACTTAAATACTGCGGGAGCCTTATCCTTTGCTACGTAACCTACTAAAGAATGGTCATATTCCAATTCTTCAAAGGAGTATCCGGGACAATATGTCTTGATAAGTGTTTCCATACGGCGCATTTCATTTTCCTTTGCGTCAGTAGAGAACACACGAATCGCATACTTTTCAACAATCGGGAACTTAGCTATAAGGTCCTTCTTTGCTGCATTTGTAAGTGTAGGATCGTTAATATCCTTTTTCTGATAAAGAGATTCAAGTGTATACTTATCTCTGTTTGTTCTTCCGTCTATTTCATCGGGAATAAGGTCAAAAATCTGAGTCATAAAACGTTCTTCTGTAATCTGCATGGGAAGAAGCTTACGAGTTTCTTCATTACCGATAGCATATTCAATACGAACGCCGTTCTTGAGGTTCTTAACCTTAACCTGACCTAACATTACACAATCCTTATAGCTTGTGTAATTCTTCTGTACACCGCTGTCGCTGTAAGAAATCAATACCTGAGAAAGAAGATTCATCTTTGTGTCATCACTTGCCTTAATGCCGCCTACACCGTAGGGGTTAGAGAACAAGTACTGACCTGTAACCTTATTTTCAAGTGCCCATTCGCCTGACTCTTTTTCTACATAGAACTTATACTTGTCATTTTCAAGCATCTGAGTCATTTCTTTTAACTTCAATGCAGGTGTGCTGTATACAGTTTCCAAATATCTTTCTCTGTAGTAATCGGGAGTCTTTGCTCCTGTTGATCCTTCGTTTTCCTTATCTGTGTCAGTAGCACCGAATACAGGGAGAACAGTCAAGTTTGCGAGTACGCCGATAATCATAACGAGTGACATAATCGCTGATATAATTCTGAATTTTTTCATTTTTACTCTCTCCTTTCTCCACTATATTCGATAAGTAATTTCTGTAACAATAGCTGTAATAAAGCCTACTACGTTTGTAAGCAATGTTGTGAACAACAATGCAAGGAACATAATGAATACCATTGCAACTATAGTACCGAGACAAGTTACAACGTTCTTAACCAATGAGTAGTCGTGTGTAACCATTGTTCCTGTAAATATAAGCAAACCAACCCAAACAAATGCAAAAGTTTCAAGAAGTGTAACAATTGCAGCTTCATTTGCAGTTACAAAGTTAGTGCAAATTGTTGCGGGGATGATAAGCAAAGGCAAGGGAGCAAGCGCGTAGGATGTTGCAATAAAGATATCCTTAAAGCTTCCTTCACCTTCCATAAGCGTGGTAAGACACCAGTTACCGATAACCCAAAGAATAAGAGGAACGATAACGGAAATAATCTGTACCAAAATGCTGGGGTATGAATCGGTAGGATTGAAGATGTACGCTGAACCTGCCGACTGGTATGTAAACGTTGCTATTGCAAACACAATATAGAAGATAGCGCCGCGCAATGAGCCTCTCTTTTCGTGCTTCAAATCCCAGAAACCGTCAAACGGGTGGAATATCAAGTGGTTTGCATACAAAATTTCTTGCCAGAAAGTACGTTTCTTTCCTGAAATAGCAACTTCCTTGTTAACCTTAGCCGCATAACCAAAGAACTTGGTAGCACCTACACACACTACGATAATAACTATCGGAATAACGTATATAATCTTTCCAATCAAATCCTTACGGTACATCTTGAAGGAGTTTGAATAGTTCTTTGTGTCATAAGCTGCTGTAAAGTATTCCATAGATTCGGTCCATTTACCTGAACGGTAAAGAGCCTTACCTATACCGATATAAGCAGCGTCAAAGTTGTTGTTTCTCTGGAGAATGGTTTCCCAGTCTTCCTGAGCCTTGTCATACTTACGGTTGTTCTGATTTTCAATAGCATTCAAGAGAATTTCGCCGTATTCTGTTCTCGTAAATACTGTGAAAGAACCGGAGCTCTTGTCGAGCAACAAAATCTTTTCGT
Source organism: Clostridia bacterium (assembly GCA_017395725.1). Next base: position 8,654 of record JAFQOB010000067.1, on the reverse strand, counting down.
CCTGATAAGTAATAGCAGCCATAGCTCTGAGGTTACCGAGCTGTGTACCGATATCACCGAAAATGAACAACAAGTTACCGTATTCATCATAAGTAAATACTTTTGAACGCTTAGAGTCAATTATTGACCATGTATTTTGCGGACCGAGAGCTACGTCAACAATAACTGACGTACCTACGGGAGCTGTTGATGTTGTAGAAACAAGCTGAACGTCTACTTCACCGAATCCGAAGAAACCTGTACGCTTCATAATATCGTCACCGGATACGTTAAGCTTCTTAACAGGTGAGAAGTCAGCGCCCTTGTTTCTCGTAGCAGCCTGCTGAGCATTTGCATCGATAGATGATGTTGTTACGTAGATAAATCCTCTGTGGTCAATTGTAATGTTGTTAAATTCCGTACTTACGTACTGCTCTGCTCTTTCCTTCTGTTCATCAGTCTGGAAGTATCTCCAAAGCTTGTCCCAAGCTGTAAGAGTAACCTTCTGAGCACCAACGAAGCACTGGAACGAGCCGTCGGGATTTAATGCAATAACACCCATGTACGTACTGGATGAAATAACGTACATTGTACCTGCCGAGTCAACGGAAAGTGCAATAGGTCTGTATACAGAGTTTGCAGGGAAAACGTCTGCCTGAGGCTCTTCAACTGTTCTGATATAAGAACCGTCATTTTTATCGAATATTACTATTCTCTTGTTGTCTGTATCTGCAACGTAAATCATACCGTTGCCGATATAAACACCGTTAGGGTTTAACAATGCATCGGGAATACCGTTACTGTTTGTAAACGATCTGATAGCGAACTTATATTTGTAGTATCTGTCGAGAACAATAATTCTGTTGTTACCCGAGTCAGCAATATATACGTTACCTTCTTCGTCTGTTTCGAGGTCAGCGGGATTCTTTAATGCCGTGCTGATTCCCATATATGCGGAATCAACCATCTGTTCGGGAGTATATGCATCGGGAGATGCAACTCCGAAACCGTCCTGTGAATATGTATATGTTCCATAGGAGGAAGCCGCTACTGCGGGTACAACTCCTATGAACATCATAAGACAAAGAGTCAGGGCGGCTATTTTTACTAATTTCTTATTCATAATAACCTCTCCCTTTCTTTAGTCTTTCATACCTGATGAGCCCATCGTCTCAATAATGTTACTCTGTGAAATAACGAATACGAGGATAGGAACTAACATACTAATAACTGTTGCGGCAGCCGAAGCACCCTGACGTGAAATACCGTCGGATACCAACTGGCTTACTGCGTAGTTAAATGATTTGAGCTGTTCGCTCTGAATGTAGATAGATGCACCGGAGTTCCAGAGATCTTTAAAGCTGTAACATACGAGTGTCAACCAAGCGGGCTTAACCATAGGCATTGCGATAACCCAGAAGGTCTTCCACTCTGTAGCACCGTCGATACGGGCAGATTCAAGAACTGCATTGTTTACGTTTGTTTCCATAAACTGCTTCATCAAGTACAAACCGAGTGAAGTACACCATGCAGGAACTATACGAGCGAGATATGTATCAATCCAGCCCAACCATGAAAGTGTAATAAAGTTTGCAATTGCGGATACAGTACTGTGGAACATCAAGGATGCAACGATAAGTGCAAATATTGTATGTCTGCCGGGGAGCTTAATCTTAGCCAATGCGTAAGCACACATTGAGGATAAAAGCAAGTTACCGAATGTACCGGATACAGAAATAAATACTGTATTGAATATGTATCTTGAGAAAGGAACCCAAGATGTGTTCATCAAGTTAAACAAATCCTTAAAGTTATTGAAAGTAGGACTTGTTACGTAGAATCTCGGAGGGAACATCCAAAGTTCGTCGAGAGGTTTAAGTGACTGAATAACCGTATAATACATAGGTATGAAAAGGAATAATCCCATCAATAAGAGGAAAAATCCAATTCCGATATCGCCGCCGTATGAACGGTTAAGCACAACTCTATGCTTTCTTGTTCTTAATTTCTTAGCCATATCAGTTACCTACCTTCGACAAGAGTTTCTTGACTAACGCGTTAGAGCCGTACATTATAAGGAACAGCACTGTTGCAATAGCCGAAGCGTAACCTACTTCCCAACGAGTGGTACCGTAGTCTTCCAAGTGGTGCATAATCGTATGAGCTGCATAGTCAACTGAGGGGAAGCCCGCAAGTGAAGTAACTATTGCGCCAAATCCGAATGCCTGTGTGATAGCCATAACCGCACCGAACATAAGCTGTGGTTTCATGGTAGGCAATGTAATATACCAAAGCTCTTGCCAACGGTTCTTAATACCGTCAACCGCACCCGCTTCGTAAAGCGAATGGTCAACGCCCTGGAAACCTGCGATAAATGAAAGGAACGCAGTACCGAGTGATGTCCAAAGAGCAACTACTATACAAATAGGCATTACGTAGTCAGCATCTTGGAACCACTGAATAGGCATTGAAATGAAGCCTAAGTCAATCAAAAGTGCATTTGCATATCCGTATGAGTCAGAGGAGAACACGATACTCCACATAAGGTATGCACCACCCGAAATTGAGGGTGAATAGAAGATCAATGTTACAATCGATCTGAGCTTAGGTGAAAGCTCGTTAATGAACCAAGCACATATAAACGAAAGCAAATATGAACCGGGACCAACGATCGCTGCAAAAATAAATGTATTCTTTACAGATGTAATAAAAATATCGTCATCAAGGAACAACGTAATATAGTTTTCCATCCAAACCAAGTTAGGTGTCTGAAGCATGTTAAAGTCTGTAAAACTCAATACTATAGATACGCCAACCGGTAATATCGTAAATATGAAGAAGAGAATAACGAAGGGCGCAATCATTACGTACGCCGTTTTGTTACGCTTAATCTCTTTCCATGTCCACTGCGCTTTAGTCATTTCTGAACGGTTAACCGCTTTTTTCTTTACAGCAGTGTTTGCGGACATGTTTGATCAACTCCTTTTTCTAGAATGTATATAATATATAATATAATATGAAAGAATTTTTCTTCAAGGGGCGCTTTTTGGCACCCCTCAGGGCTAAAACGCTTTATTATTCGGATTCAATATAATCCGCAGAGTTTGAATATGAAATTTCCAGATAATCAAAGCCAAATTCTTTACGTTTTCTCGTAATTTCTTTGTTGATTTCCGTTACATAGTCAAGCATTGCTTCTGTAGCATTCGCACCGTCATTATATACATCCATAAATGCGAAGTCAACATAACGTGTAATAATATATCCGCCGGGATATTCTGTAATACCAACTGTCTTTTCGAACTGATCCATAAGGTTTTCGTACTCACGAGAAGACCAGGGGAGTTCGGAAAGTGCTTCTGTATTAGCTGTTGCGTTCTTGGAGGACTGTCCAACTACTGCAACAAGTTCATTTGAGTAGTTAGCCTGTACGTTTCCTCTTGTGAACCATTCAAGGAACTTCCAACAATCTTCGGGATTGTCTTCAGCGCCCTTCATAAGACATACACCTTCAGTTGTTACAACCGAGCAGTTATTGATTTCACCGTTTTCATCAACGAAGCCGGGGAGAGAAATGAATTCCCACAAACCGTCAATTTCGGGAGCAAATACTGTCAACTGGTTGTAAAGTGAAATGTAGTCGGAAATAAGGATAGGCATTTCACCTGTTCTGAAACGGTTAGCCGCTTCGTATGTAAGCGGGAATCTGTAAGACTGGAACAAGTCTGTAAGCTCTGTAAACGCTGAAAGCGCTACGTTAGAAGAGAGGTTAATTCTCTTACCGTCGTCAGCATACATTTCGCCGCCCATCTGATAGAGGAAGAGTTTTGTTCCCGCTATCTTTGAGGGGAAACCAATCGTCATATTATTTGTCTGGAGTACAGGAATAATATTTTTCAATTCGTCCCATGTTCTGGGAACTTCAACGTTAAGGTCTGCCAAAATGTCCATTCTGTAGAACATCATAAGGAATGTCATTGTGTTAGGCAAGCCGTATGTCTTTCCGTAAAGTGTAAGTGTATCTTTTGCTGCTTTGGGGAATCTCTTCATTACCTCATCAAAGCCTTCCATATCATTCAAAGGAAGAACTGCATCACGAATAGCATAGTTTACGCAGTCAGCAGAAGCAAGGAATGCAATATCAGGACCGATTCCTGCAAGCGTTGACTGAAGTACACCGCCGGATACCAACTTAATTTCTACTGAAATTTCGTTGTTCTGCATAAAGTCACTGTCAACCAGCTGACGCATAATCTTGGACTTTTCACGTCCGATCGTCGTCCATACTTCAACCTTGGAGTCGCTGTCGATTTCAACAGTAGCACCCAATGTGGAGTAGTCTATAAAGAAGCTGAGAACGAACGCCATTGTTTCAAACCAAAGTGTCTGGAAGAAGTTTGAATTCGCCTTAGGAAGCTTAGTTCCAGGAGTCTGGAATACAAAGTAGTCAATTTCGAGAGGCTGTGCTCTGGAGTCAAGCAACCATGTACCCAAAGTACCGATGTAAGTCTTAAGGTTGATAAGGTTCTTAGCAACTTCCTTTTCGTCGCTTGTCATTCTCTCAAGAAGAATTACTATCTTATTAAGAGTAGCAACGTGAGAACCGGTCTGTCCGGTAATATCTTCAAGCATCTTACCTACCGCTTTAAGCTCTCTTGCTGAGAAAACAAGACTGTTAATAGCTTCGGGAACAAGTCTGCTGAAGTTGTAGTCTCTGAATTCGTCAGGGTCAGAACCTGTAATCATCAATATCTTAAGGTAAGATTCATTCATCAAAGTAAGAACGTTGTTTACGCGGTTAAGAACCTCGTTCATAGAACCGAGCACAACCTCGAACTTGATCTCGTATTCTTTACCTGCTTCAAAGTAGAACTGGTAAGGTGTTCCGTCTTTAGACGAAATTACCGCATTCTGCCAAGAATCTTTGTAAAGGAATTCGAGATAGCTTGCTTCTTCGAAAGGAATTTCTCCATTAATATATATACGGCGTGAAACGTACATACCTTCAAGCTCGGACTGCTTAAATCTCATTGCGAGTTCATAAAGACCGGTCTTTTCAGGTTTGATAGTGTACTTTATCCACTGTCCCGCTGTCTTCCACTTGTCGCTGCCTATTGTGTTAAGTTTTGTTTTCGCCGGATCCTGGGGGGATGTTATGGGCGAAGATCTGTCGTTCAAAGGATAGATAGTCTGCTCAGAAACGAGAATCGGGTGTTCGGGATCGCTTGAAATCTCCGCTTCCACCAAAATCTTCGCATCTTCAACAGGCTTGTAACCGTTAGCCTTGTACTCAGCCAAAACCTCCTCGTATGTGGGAAGCTCTTCGTAAGGCTTAAAGGTCATTGTCGAGAAAACTACAGGTTCTCTTACCGCTTCAAAAGTAAGTGTGTGCTCACCCTCGGTAAAGTAAACCTCCAAAGGTTCAACAACGAAACCAGTCGAGTCACTCAACGTATATGTATTCCAAGTAGGAACCTGAGCCTTTGTGGGACGGATATCATTCTCTGTAAGGTCCTGCTTGAACTTGCCGCCTTCTTCAAGGTTATCTACCCATGTCTTAGGCATGGTAAGATATCTTGCTTCAGAGAAAGGAATCTTTCCGTCAATATAAAGCATACGTTCAATCGACGTCGCCTTAGCTTCAACGGAGAAGTATTCAATATCAATAACGTAAAGACCCGCTTTTTTAACGTTGATCTTAAACGTTGCAGAACCCTTCTCAGGCAAGTAAACCGATTTAACAGCTTTCTTATAATCTTTATTCGTTTGTTCTTCGGTGTTGACAACAACATCTTTATCCTTGTCTGTTCCCTCTGAACCAACGTAAGCATCTGCAAAATTTACCGTAAAGGTATCAGCTGCCTTTTTCACATCACCAAGCGATGCGCGATAGTCGTTGTAATCAAGAGTATCAAGAATAGCCTTGATTTCCTCCAACGACGATGTGGTTTTCTCGGGGGTTTCTGTTCCCGAGTCAGTCGCGGTTTCTTTGGTTGCAAATACACCTGTGGCAAGCGTACCCATAACCATAAGTACCGTCAGAAATCCACATAAAATTCTTTTGAATATGGATTTTGTCATGGTCTTTCCTCCCATATAGATTTGATTAACTTAACACATTAGTTTAAGGCAGGGAGCCGTTTATCTTGTAAAAAACAACGCAAAAACACTACTCCGCCCCCTATCATCAGAGCGTAGTACTGCCTCATACCCTATAATCCCGCGTTTCACCGCCGGAAATGCCGTAATTTAGTGCGTAAATATAATATCACACCCCCCTCAAAAAGTCAATAGAAGCATCACTCTTTTTTCTTATTATATATAGCAACATTTTTTTACATTCACATAAATGTTTACATTTTCGGCATAAATACACACTTTTCGGCATTTTTCGCATTTTGTTCGCTTTTCGGCTTTTGGGTAAACGTTATTTACCCGAAGGTATTGAATCAACGACAATTATTTACCGATTATTTACAATAAGTCACCGACAAAAACACCATAAGTAAATATCATTTACTAACACTTTTTGATTGCATTGTATAAAAAACTTTACCATTTTTGTGCAACTTGCACCTAAATCGAACACTTTTTTCTACACTTGTGCAACATGCACAAATCGCATTTTTTCCATTACACCTTTGGCTGATTGTAAACATTATGTAAACTCTCAACATAAAAACTTAAATTAGGGGTATAGTAAAGTTAAATTCCACCAATAATATTGTATTTTTAATATTAATATGCTATAATGCAAAAAAGTATATTTCGAAGAAGGAAAGCCAATATGAAAACACAAAAAAGCGCCGTTACAATAAACGATATATCAGGAATCGGCAGATGCTCGGTTACCGTAGCTTGTCCAATTCTATCTGCCGCAGGCATTCAAACCTGCGTGTTGCCCACTGCCCTTCTTTCGACGCATACAGGCGGTTTCAACGGCTATTCATTCCTTGATTTAACCGATGAGATGTCAAAAATAATTAAGCATTGGTCTTCTCTGGATATTAGCTTCGATGCCATTTACAGTGGTTACCTCGGAAGCACAGAGCAGCTTAATACGGTAATTGGCTTTATAGACAGCAACAAGACCTCAAATAACTTTGTAATGGTCGACCCCGTAATGGGCGATTCCGGTAGATTTTATGCGGGTTTTACCCCCGAATACATAAATGGAATGAAAAAATTATGCAGCAAAGCGGATATAATAGTTCCCAACATTACTGAGGCATTTTTCCTTTTGAACAAGGAATATACCGAGGGGCCCTACACCGAAGATTTTATAAGAGAATTAATGAAGGATATTTCGAAGACAGGGTGCAAAAAAATCGTTCTTACAGGCGTATATTTTAACAATTCAGAAGTCGGAGCAGCATCATACGACCGTGAAAACGATATTTTTGAGGTATACCTTGCTCCACGAATTGAAGGCTTTTATCACGGTACCGGCGATGTATTCGCATCTGCCCTCCTTGCAGGACTTTTAAATGACAAAACCCTCGCTGAAGCCACAAAAATTGCCGTTGACTTCACCGAGGATTCCATTATTAAAACAAGAGAAGCAGGTACCGACACAAGATTCGGCGTGTTATTCGAGCAGGTTATTCCGACGTTTATAAGAAAACTCGGTTTATAAAAGCATCATAAGCACCAAAATCATTAGAATATCGTCTTCGGACTTGCTGTTGAGCATAAGCATTATCATGGCGCAGATAAGTATATCTTCCGCTTCAAAGTTTTTTGCATTAAGTCCGTCGATTATTTTCCTTATACCGCTTTCCTGTTGTTTTTCCGTCTTAGGCAATGGCGGATTAAGATGCGAAAAATAAGTCCTGTTTCCCCTCCTTTGAGGAACGCGGCGTCTGTCCGAATAAGAAGAATCGTTTTCGACAAGTCTTTCGATTCCCTCTGCATTAATTCCCCCATACAACGTGCCGCTTATATCGTATATCATTCCTCTGTAATTTGGCGGCGGCTCGGGAAGAATAGCACCAACCTCGGTTATTTCTTCATTTTCTACGATTTTTTCAACATATTCTTCTGTTACGGCAATTTTTTCGTCGTTTTTTTGCCCCATAGGCTCACGCCGACGAACGTTTCTGCCGCTTGTATTTCGGCTGTACATATATATCAACTCTCTTTCGCGTATCTTTTAAAGAAACGATTTAAAAAGCCCCGTTTTTTCACTTAGCTGAACGAATTTCAGTATTTTGATTATACCGTCTATCTTATCGCATCTGTCAACGCCCACGTATGGCTTTAGTGCCAACAATAACCTTATAAGATTTTCGGCATCATCACCTTTTTTGTTTTTGGTGTGACAGACATCTTTTTTGTCACAGTCGCAATCGTCTTCGTTTTTATATTCGGGCTTATGAGGAATTTTATCGGTGTAATTATGAGTTTCTTGAGTGTCGGAATTCTCTTTTAGTTTTCCGGCTATTCCCATAATAGTTTTCATCATTTCGGGATTTTCGGTCAGTCTGCTGATCATATCCCCTATATCACTTGAACCGTTCATAACAAAAACCTACATACCGGACTGATTTTTTATGTTATTCAAGGTTTCTTCATCGAGCATGGAAAGAGCGTTTTGAAGGTCGCGTTCAGACATATTTCCCAAACCCTTTCTCAGTTTTGATATATCTGAAACCGTTTGTTCTACACGTCTTCCG
>JAFQOB010000008.1 GCA_017395725.1 Clostridia bacterium | reverse complement strand
GTCGGTACTGTTTACATCGCAGTAAGCACAGCCAAGGAAAGTAAATTTGAAAAGCTTAATATAAGAAATAACGGAAGAGAATATATAAGAAGAGTATCTGCTAAGAGTGTTCTTATGTTGGCTTTGAAAAGTTTTGATTAAGAAATAATATATTGGATAACGCTTCTTTTTTAGAGGGAAGCGTTATTTTTTTATTTACTAAAAATAAATTTAAAAAACTATTGACAAACGGATAAGGGTGTGCTATGATACATACATCAACTTTATTGATTTAGTTAAGTAAAGCGATAAAGTGGTAAAAATGAAAATAACACCAAAAAAGGTGTTTGGAGGTATTATCATGAAAAAGACATTATCATTGATTATGAGCATTGTTCTCATTATCGGCGCAGTATTTGCATTTGCATCCTGCGGAAAGAAAGAAGACAACACTCTTACTTGCGGTGTTACAATTTTCGAAAAGATGAACGAACAGGACGAAAATGGCAACTGGACAGGTTTTGAATCTGAATTTGCTATGGAAGTTGGTAAGATTCTCGGTATGGACGTTGAATTCCAGATTATCGACTGGGGACAGAAATACAACGAACTCAATTCCGGCGCTATCGACTGCATTTGGAACGGCTTTACAGCAAACTCCAGTGACAACGGTGTAAAGAGATCCGACCTTGTTGATTTCTCTTACGGTTATATGCTTAACCAGCAGTGCATCGTTGTTAAGAAGGACAGCGTTGACAGCTTTAAGACAGCTGAAGACCTCAAGGGTAAGAAGGCATGTGTAGAAGCAGGCAGTGCAGGTGCGGCTTATGCTGAAACAGTAACCGATGCTGACAAGATTTTCACAGCTACAGCTCAGATCAACGCATTCACAGAAGTTAAGTCCGGTGCTGTTGACTTTATCGTAGTTGATATCGTTCTCGCTAAGAATATTTGCGGAAACGGCGACTATGCAGACCTTGCAATTGTTGATGCAATTGAACTTGAATCCGAGATTTATGCAATTGGCTTCAAGAAGGGCAGCGACCTTACAGCAAAGGTAAACGACGCTATTAAGACTCTTAACGAAAACGGCAAGCTTATGGAACTTGCAAAGAAGTACGGTTTTGAAAACGTACTTAACGTAACTGAAACTATCGAATAATTTTCGAATACATAACTAATAAGGAATATAATAATGGGATTTTGGGAAGTAACTTTAAGTCTGCTCGGCGGACTTGAATACACCTGCCTGATATTTGCGCTAACACTTGTGTTAGCGCTTCCTTTAGGTTTGGTGATAGCATTTGGGTCAATGTCGAAGTTTAAGCCACTTGCGTATGTTGTAAAGACTTTCGTATGGATTATACGCGGCGTACCGTTGATGCTTCAGGTAATAATATTCTTCTATGTACCGGGATTTCTTTTGGGAACCCCGATATTGTCGCGTTTTGCCTCGGTTATAGCCGCATTTGTGATAAACTATGCTTGTTATTTTTCTGAGATATACAGAGGCGGAATTGAGAGTATACCACGCGGACAGTATGAGGCAGGACAGGTTTTGGGAATGACCAAGACTCAGGTGTTCTTTAAAGTAATACTTATGCAGGTAGTTAAGCGTATCCTTGCGCCTATGTCGAATGAAGTTATAACTCTTGTAAAAGATACTGCTTTGGCAAGAGTAATAATGATAGTTGAAGTTATTCAGGCGGCACAGAACTTTGCGGGATACGGTCTAATGTGGCCTTTGTTCTACACGGCGGTATTCTATCTTGCGTTTGTTGGTGTTCTCACACTTCTGTTCGGATATTTCGAAAAGAAGCTTGACTATTACAAGATATAAGGTCGAAAGGAGCTTTTTATGGCAGTATTTGAAGCGAAGAATATACAAAAAAGCTTCGGTAAGACCGAAGTTTTAAAGGGTGTAAGTTTTGAAATCGAAAAGGGCGAGGTGCTTTGTGTTATCGGTTCAAGCGGAAGCGGAAAGACCACACTTTTGCGTTGCGTAAACTTTCTTGAAACCCCCGATAAAGGACAGTTTTATCTGAACGGTAATCTTCTTTTTGATGCAAGTGACAAGAGTGCGAAGACAGATGCGGAAATTAGACAGAAAAGACTTCATTTTGGACTTGTTTTCCAGTCGTTTAATCTTTTTCCACAGTATACTGCATTAGAAAACGTAAGTCTTGCCCCTCTTTTATTAGCAAAGGAAAGACCTGACTATAAAGAGAATAAGAAGCAGATAAAAGAAGAGATACTTCAACATTCAGCAGAGCTTTTGGCAAAGGTTGGACTGTCTGATAAAATGGATAACTATCCCTGTCAGATTTCGGGTGGACAGCAACAGAGAGTTGCCATAGCAAGAGCATTGGCATTAAAGCCCGATATACTGTGTTTTGACGAGCCGACGTCAGCACTTGACCCCGAGATAACGGTAGAAGTATTAGCTGTTATGAAAGAACTTGCGGCGGAGGATATGACAATGCTTGTTGTAACTCACGAAATGGGCTTTGCAAGGGAAGTGTCTGATAAAGTAATATTTATGGACGACGGAGTTATTGCTGAGCAAGGAAATGCTGAAGAGTTATTCGGAAATCCAAAATCAAAACGACTTCAGGAATTTTTAAGTGTAATGAAATAATAAAAAAGGGCTGAGTCATTAGGGTCGTACCCTAAAGGACAGTTTTGCAAGAATACGGTATATTTCGCAAGAGATATACCGTATTCTTGTTTTTTAGGTCTTATGCGGATCTACGGATTTCTTCCATCATTTCACGGAGTTCATTTTCATCGGGAATATCGATCAGACCTACCGCCGTAAAGTAAACGTCAAGCTTTACGCGCTTTCTTCCATCGATCTTCTCGCTGTTGTGAACCGC
>JAFQOB010000007.1 GCA_017395725.1 Clostridia bacterium | reverse complement strand
TTTTTCATATTGTTTTCTCCCTAAGAATAATATTTTTCTGATTTTACTATTAACATATATTGTACACAAAAAATTCACTTTTGTCAATTAAAATTGATGCATTTGTACCAATACAAAATAAAATTGTCGTTTTTCATTAATTCCCTTGCAATAAATTGGTTATTATGATAAAATAATTTACAATATACACACTTTAATAAAAGGGACAGATACACAAATGAAAAAGCTTTTTATTCTTTTATCGCTCTTGACACTGGTCTTATGTTTAACTGCCTGCGGAAGTAAAGATGTAGGTCTGGCAGAGGAATCATATACCATCGAAATTGAAATCGAAAATTACGGTGTTATCACTGCAGTGCTTGATGCAAAAACAGCTCCCATAACAGTAAAAAACTTCATTGACCTTATCAATGCCGACTTCTATAACGGGGTATCATTCCACCGTATAATCAACGGCTTTATGATGCAGGGCGGCGACCCAAACGGAAACGGAATTAACGACGAAGAAACGCCCACTATCAAAGGTGAATTCGCATACAACAACGTCGAAAATAACATCAGCCACACAAGAGGTACGCTCTCTATGGCTCGTTCAAACAGCTACAACAGCGCGGCTTCTCAGTTCTTCATTATGCATCAAGACGACACAAGACTTGACGGGCAATACGCCGCCTTCGGCAGAGTTACCGACGGAATGGATATCGTTGACAAAATCTGCAAAAATACCCCTGTTACCGATAACAACGGCTCGGTTTTACCGCAAAACAGACCTATAATCAAAGAAATCAGAATTGTTGAATAATTTTCAAAAAAAAAGAGGCTTACTATGCTTGATACAAACAAACTCGAAAAAAAATACGGAAACTACACCGGCAAAGAAATACTTTCATACTGCGACCACACCATACTAAAGCAAGACTCCCTTTGGGCTGACGTTAAACGCATCTGCGACGAAGGCTTGTCGGCGGAAACAGCATCTGTATGTATCCCGCCGTCATTCGTAAAACAGGCTGTTGATTACGTCGAGGGCAAGCTGCCAATTTGTACAGTAATCGGCTTCCCTAACGGATATATGACAACCAATACTAAAGTTTTTGAAACTGCAGACGCAGTAAAAAACGGAGCTGCTGAAATTGATATGGTAATCAATATCGGCTCACTTAAAGAAGGCAAATACGATACCCTTTCAAGCGAAATAAAAGCAATAAAAGAAGCTTGCAACGGCAAACTGCTCAAGGTCATTATAGAAACCTGTCTTCTCACAGACGACGAGAAAAAAATCATGTGCAACATTGTCGCAAACAGCGGGGCTGAATACATAAAAACATCTACCGGCTTTGCAGGCGGCGGTGCAACCTTCCACGATGCCGAGCTTATGGTAAAAGAAGTAGGCGGTAAAATAAAGGTAAAAGCGGCGGGGGGAATCAAATCCATTGACGATGCGGTAAAATTCCTTGATATCGGTGTTATGAGACTGGGTACAAGCTCGCTTTACAAAATGTTTTGCTAACCTTCATTAGCGTTAAGGAATAGGATAAAAAAATGATAGGACTTGGAACAATAATAAACGTCGCGGCAATATTGGCAGGCGGCATTATCGGTGCTTTGTTTGGTAAATTCCTCAAAGAGAGTCTGCAAAGTGCACTTGTTAAATCCACCGGTATTTGCGTTATGTTTATCGGTGTCAGCGGCGCTCTCGAAAAAATAATGACTGTATCCGACGGAAAGCTCACAAGCGGCGGAACTCTGATGATGATATCCAGTATGGCAATAGGTACTCTTGTCGGCGAACTAATAAACATCGACGGACTTATTGAACGTTTCGGCGAGTGGCTTAAGAAAAAAACAGGTAACGCAAAAGACGTTTCCTTTGTCGAAGCTTTCGTCAGCGCTTCAATAACGGTATGTGTCGGTGCTATGACCGTTGTAGGCTCAATAAATGACGGGCTCTTCGGTGATTACTCTATCTTGCTTGTTAAATCTCTGCTCGACTTCATTATAATTATCGTTATGACCTCGTCGGTGGGAAAGGGCTGTGTTTTTTCGGCAATCCCCGTAGCAATACTTCAAGGCAGCTTCACCCTTGCCGCAAAGGTCATTCAGCCATATATGACAGATGCGGCATTACATAATCTGTCCCTCGTCGGCTCAATTCTTATATTCTGTGTGGGACTTAATCTTCTCCGCAAAAACTCGGTCAAGGTTGCCAATATGCTCCCCGCCATTCTCGTAGCGGTAATTTGGGCATTCTTTTAAAATACAATACTCACAGGAGGATTTTTTATGAAATTGCTTGACAGAATTACAGTTATTCTTTTCACGCTCTGTTTTATAATAGCCTCGGTTCTTATCCCTATCGATATTATAAGCACACGCGATGAATATTATTGTAATCAGCTAAAAAAATGCGGGATTTACCCTGAAGAAAACGGCTCAACGGTTATTCGGTATATCGGAGGAGACAGCTCAAAATCGGCATCGTTTACTCCCGAACAGTTTGATGAAATCATTTCTCACATTACAGGCTTTTTGGCAAATAAAAAGCAAGACTTCTCCTTACAAATGAACGGAGTCAACCTTAACGGCGAAGTTGTTGACAACGTCGATATCTTCGGCGAAGAAGCAGTAACACACATGTATGACGTGAGACCTGTCTTTTCGGCTGCAAAAACAGCACTCGTCGTATGCATCGCCTTGATAGTTATATGCGGTGTCTATATGCTTGTTCGCAAAAAAGACGTCAGAAAAATAATATACAAATATTCGCTCGGCGTAGTCATCACGTTCTTTTCAGTCTTTGTACTCTTTTTCGGCGGCGTTTTCATAAAGCATCTGATAAGCGGAAGCGGAACGTATTTTGACACTCTTTGGTCGGATATGCACCACATATTCTTCCCCTTAGCCTCTGACAAATTCCAAGGTTCGTTTTTCAACGACACGCTCACCTATATACTAACTCTCGACTTCTTTATGAATACGGTATTTACAGTAATTATAAACCTCATCGCCCTAACAGCCGCTTGGCTCTTTTCGGCAAAATTAATTTCAAAAAGATAAAACAGATACGACAATACAAACGACCTCATCCGTCTCGGCAGTAAAGTAATATAATAAGTCAAAAAGGGACTGAGTCATCAACTCAGCCCCTTTTTATGTACTTTTTTACGCACTTTTCTGTTTCAAAAGCCTTACGACTGCACGTATCTCCTTAGAAGTAAGGAACTTATCCTTGTTTACGTCAGACATAAACGGTGCAATCTCATTTGCTGTTATAAGTCCGTTCAATCTCTTCGAGAATTTAACTCTCTTTCCGGAAAATATAACCACGTCATGAACGGGAATATTCTCTACTCCCTCATTTCTCAAGAAAAACTTCATAGACTTAACGTTTTCTTTGCTTCTGATAAACGGGTCTTCAAAAGTATAAAACTTATCATTCACAATACGGTTCCACATTCCGCCCTCGGTTACGTCAATAAATCCCGAGCCGGGTACTGTGGTAATTATCATAATACCGCCCTTGTTCACAAAAACAAGTCCCATATCAGCTATATACTTTCCGCGTCTTTCGGGGGAATTTTCTATAAGCAACTTAACGTTTCTTATTGTATTAAGTCGGCTGAAACGTGTGCTTAAGTAACTAAAAGCAAAGTTTTTCTTGTTTCTGCCTTCTTTTAATATCTTTCTTGCCGTCATACGTGAATAAATTACCCATATCACCCAAATCATAAGGATAATATAAAGTATTATTCCAACGGTAATGAAAAACTTTCCCATACTTTTCCCCTTCCCTAAATTTTATCAAACAACAAAAACTACGCGTTTTTTTGAATATCTTTACTCTCCAACTACGTCAGAAAGATAATTTACAACATCGCCTACAGTTACAAACTTGTGAATCTCTTCGTCCTTAATTTCAATATCAAATTTTTCTTCGCAAGAAAGAACAAGGTCTGCAAGTTCAAGTGAGTTGATTCCCAAATCTCCTACAAGCTCACTCTTCATTGTAATTTCATCGGGGTTAATCTGAAGTGCTTCTTCCAAAAGTTCTTTTACCTTTTCAAACATAAAATTCTCCATTCCCGGTATCATAAATATTGTTTTGTTTTTAAGAAACATTCCTGCCATAAGTCATACCGGAAACCTTGGCTGTTTCAATCATTTACATAAAATATGTCGTATTCCCATAACAAAAACACGACTTCTTTCACCAATTATATCAAACGATTTATAATTTGTCAATAAATTTTAATCACCTCGCAAAATTTGTTTATTTACACCAAAAGCGACACATTTTTTTCTTGTACTATAAATATTTACAACAGCTTTAGAGTATGATATAATTAACTAAATAGTATTGCTTATTTAGGAGGCGATTGGTGTGATTCAGTATATGCCTTACGTTTGGGCTGCTGTAACAGTACTTGCTATCATCGTTGAAAGCATCGTGGGTGACTTGGTAACTATTTGGTTTATACCTGCCGGTATTTTGTCCGTTATTCTTTCTCTGTTGCCGATAAACATACCCGTGTGGCTTCAGGTATTGATATTCCTTACCGTTTCAACCGTACTGTTAATTATGTCAAAAACTATCTGGAAAGAGCTTTTCAGAAAAAAACCGTTGGTAAAAACCAACCTCGATGCCGTTGTCGGTAATGAAGCTATCGTTGTCGAAGAAATTGACAACATAGAAGGTAAAGGCGCTGTTAAAATTTTTGGCAAAGTTTGGTCTGCTCTATCAGACGACGGTTCAATTATCAAAGAAAATGAGCTCGTTACCGTAAAAGAAATTCGCGGTGTTAAGCTCGTTTGCATAAAAAAATAATTTTTTGGAGGATTAATTATGACAGGTTTTATTATCGGAGCTGTTATCGTACTGTTCCTTATTATCGTAACAAACATACACATCGTTCCTCAGGCGTACGGTTTCGTCGTTGAACGTCTCGGCGCATACAGCGCTACTTGGACTACGGGTATCCATTTCAAAATTCCATTTCTTGACAAAATCTCAAAAAAGGTTACCCTTATGGAACAGGTTGCAGACTTCCCGCCCCAGCCGGTTATCACAAAGGATAACGTAAGAATGCAAATCGATACCGTTATCTTCTATCAAATTACAGACTGTAAGCTCTACACATACGGTGTTACTAACCCTATCGCCGCTATTGAAAACCTTACCGCTACAACATTGCGTAATATTATCGGTGAGCTTGAGCTTGATGCTACCCTTACTTCAAGAGATATTATCAATACTAAAATGAGAGCTATCCTCGACGAAGCTACTGACCCTTGGGGTATTAAGGTTAACAGAGTTGAGCTTAAAAATATTATCCCGCCTAAAGAAATTCAAGACGCTATGGAAAAGCAGATGAAGGCTGAGCGTGAAAGACGTGAGCTTATCTTGCGCGCAGAGGGTGAAAAGAATTCTCAGATCCTTGTTTCCGAAGGTAGAAAGCAGTCATTGATTCTTGAAGCAGAAGCTAAAAAACAAGCTGCTATCCTCGAAGCAGAGGCTAAAAAAGAAACCAAGATTCTTGAAGCTGCCGGCGAAGCTGAAGCTATTCTTAAGATTCAAGAAGCAAATGCATCGGGTATTAAGCTCCTTAACGAAGCGGCTCCCACAAAAGAAATTGTTGCTTTGAAAGGACTTGAAGCCTTTGTTGAAGCGGCAAACGGTAACGCAACAAAGATTATTATACCGAGCGAAATACAGTCTCTTGCAGGTCTTGCAACGTCTGCATCAGAACTTATGAAATCTGATAAATAATTTAAAACTGTGAGTGGAAATATCACTCACAGTTTTTTGTTTTACCTTAAGACCTTTTTGAAAAAAGGTCTTAAGAATCCCAAAAACTTTGCCTCTACGCACTAACTATCGTTTTTTTAAAAGTTTTTGCGGTTTCCAAAGGGGCTTTTTCTAAAAAGCCTCTTTGGTGTGGGATTCGGGGCGAAACGCTCCTGACCTTATGTTATTTAACAAAAAACACTCGGCTATATTTCTATAACCGAGTGCCTTTTTATAAGCCCCACCGGGCCGTGTAAACGGAAATTAAGCAACCCTGCATGTGCAAGGCGGTGCCCTCTTCAATAGTTTGTGCTACCAGCTTCCCTCTATGCACGTAAAAATTAGGCGCATAGGAGGAGGTCTGCATTCCCCATATCGAAAGTCCGGGCTCCATTTTAATTCTGTGGGTTTAATTACCCGTTTATCACAAACAAAGCAGGAATACTATTATTGTATTCTAAGACTGTAATTTGATTACAGTAAATTTTTAGAATCGTTTACTGCGCGTCATAGTCGATTTCGTCGAAAAGCATATCTTCAAAGATTTCGGCTACTTTCTCAAACTCGTCGTCATCATCAATAGTAACAAGAAGTTCTTCTCCATTCTTGTCCGTTTCAAGCTTAAGAACAACGTATTCCTGTTCTTCAGCATCTGCCTTTTCAGGCTCATAAGGAACAAGAGCCACGTAGGTAGTACCGTCTATTTCCTGACTGGCAATAAGCTCAAATTCGCTTTCGTTGCCCTCTTCGTCTGTCAATGTAAATATTTCATCGCCCATAAATTCTTCTGCCATTGGTTTGTACCTCGCTTATCAATAATTTCTTTTACAATATAATCATAGCTGATTTACAGCTAATTGTCAATACGTTAGAGCTTTAGTTTTCTTCTTCTTTTTCTGTAGTTTGCTTTATTTCAACGTCTTTGGTATCGTCTCTTACTTCAATACGCTTTTCAGTCTCTTGTGTTGTATTACCTACAGGTTTTCTTCTTTCGATATCTTCAC
>JAFQOB010000066.1 GCA_017395725.1 Clostridia bacterium | reverse complement strand
GCAGTAGCAATAGCATTATGGGTGAGTACTCTTACGTCGAGTGTAAAAGAACAAGTACCGGGAATAATGTTTGCAACAGTACCGGCGCTGATTATATTACAACTGTATGAAGTTCCGCCTTTTTTACTGGAGGTTTCGAGGGCGACTATTTTGTGAGCCGCTTCAGCAAGAGCATTTTTGCTTTCAAAATAGTGTATTCCGGAGTGTCCTGAAACTCCATTTACGTCAATTTTGTAACGAAGTATACCTTTTCTTGAAATGCACACTTCGTCTTCTTGAGTAGTTTCGCAGTTGATAGCGTAGGGATAACCCTTTACGCTGTCGTAGAAGAATTCGCGTTCTTCCTGTCCGCCTAATGCATTTGATATTTCTTCGTCTGAGGTAAGTAATAGCCTTAAGTTTTTATTATAACCGTTTTCCTTAAGAGATTTCATCATAAGCAGAGCAACTGCTATTCCGCCCTTGCAGTCAATAGCTCCGGGTGCCTGTATTTTGTCTCCCAAATCTTTTACAGGCTGACTGCCGAATACCCCCTTTTCGTGAACGGTATCGGTGTGAGCAAGGAATACTCCGCCTTTTTCCGCGCCTTCGTTTATTTCTATTGTAAGGAAGTCGCCGCACTTTTCAAAAGGAGTTCTCTTTACTGAAAAGCCCTCACTTTCCGCAAACTCTGTAATAAAGTCGTTCATACTGTCAAGTGTAGCCTTGTCGTATGCCCTTGCTTCAAACGAGCATATTTTGCAAAGAAAGTCTATGTATTTTTCCTTCTTGTTTTCAATACTTTCAAAAGTATTTTGAATAATCATTATGTCACCTTCAATATAATCTTCTACTATAATTATAAAACTTTTAGCATAGTTGTAAAGAATATCTTAATATGCTCTTGCTATTCTTTTGAGTATATGCTATAATGCATTTTACGAAGAGAGGGTGAGGTTTATGGAATTATTGCAGCTAAGGTATTTTTTTGACAGTGCAAGATATTTAAGTATCTCAAAAACGGCGGAGAAGTATATGGTTCCGTCAACTTCGGTGTCGGTGTCCATAAAAAGACTTGAAAAAGAGCTTGGCTGTAAGCTCTTTGACCGTTTGCCAAACAGAATAGTGCTGAATGAAAACGGAAAGAAAATGCTTGAATCGTTAACTGTTGTATTTGGAGAGCTTGACAGGGTTGTTAGCTCTATTTCCGACAGCGCAGACGATTCGAGAGAGATAAGGATCCTCGTTAAAGCTCTCAGAACCGTGATAACCGACAAAATAGTGCAGTATAAATATAAGCACGCAAACACGCGTTTTAAGCTTATTGCAGACTTTGACGAAAAGAATTATGATAATTACGACGTTATAATTGATACAGAAGGGGCAGATTATGCCGGTTGGGACAGCTTTGAGCTGTGTAAGCAGAGAATATTGATATATGCTTCTCCCAAAAGTCATCTATGCGGAAATAAACTCAGAATGGAGCAGCTTTCGGGCGAGAGCTTTGCGAACCTGAGTCTTTACGGTAACCATTATCAAGTGCTTCAGAACGCTTGTCATAAGGCGGGCTTTTCTCCAAATCTTGTGGCTCAGGTAAACGATTCGGCGTGTTTTATGCGTATTATCAGCTCGGGAGTTGCCATAGGCGCGGCAGGTGAAATGTATGCAAAAGTGGGTAGTACTGCCAACGTTATTCCCCTTGATATAACAGATTTTAAAGAATATCAGACGGTTTGTATTTACTATAAAAAAGAAGCGGCATACGGAAACGTTAGACGTTTTATTGACTTTATTCACGATAATATTAAATTCGACTGAGAACACTTGTTTGTTTACAATATTTGTGTTGACATAAAGAGTTAAATATGTTAAACTTGTTTGGCAGATGACCGATATAATATGAATTATTTTATGAAAAAAGGAAGATTGGATTATGAAAAATTTTAAAAGCATAATGTGTATTCTTTTGGTTTGCTTACTCAGCGTTTTTGTTCTTGTCGCTTGCGGCGGAAACGTCGAAGACAACGGTAAAGATGCTCATACCCACACTGCCGGTGATGAATGGTCTTTTGACCCGACTAATCACTGGAAAGTATGTTCCGAGGACGGCGAAAAGGTTGAAGTTGCTGCCCATACACTTGAACAGGAAATTTGCTCTGTTTGTAAAGCTAAGGTAACAGTAAGCGACGGTAAGGCAGACGTTTACGTTCTTAATGAAAAGGGAAATTGGACTGTATGTTATCATTACGAGGGCGACAAGAAGGTATCTGAAGATACTATGGAGTATAAATACTTTGCTGACGGAAACGTTGAAGCTATGACTATGAAGACAAACGGAAAGTTGTCCTATGAAGCTGAATATGCCGTAGACGAAAGCGGTTATAATTACGAAAAGAAGTCTACTCAGTATAATGAAGACGGCACTAAATATACTGTTGAAAATGACAGTAACGGCGATATGCTTAGAGAAACAAAGGTTAAGGCTGACGGCACTGTAGAATTTGATTACACAATCGTTCACGAATACGGAGACGATTCAAAGAAAGTCAGCGAAAAGGTTTACAGCGGAGAAAAGCTTGTAAAAGAAGTAAAATACATTGTTGTATTTGCTGATTCTTGGGGCGGCGGCTCTTATAATATGGAAGTTACCACCTACAATGATGACGGAACAACAAAAGTTGAAGTTTTCAACGAAAGCGGAGAGCTTATTCAAGGCTAAGCTGTTTTAAAAAAATAAATACGTAATATAATGGGGCTGAGTCATTGACTTAGCCTCTGTTTATTGCTCGTAAAACAAATGTTGCATAATAAAACTTTATATAAACAAAAAAATCCTGACGACCTCATCCGACACGTCGTGTGTTGTATGCTGATATTTTTAAAACAAACGGCGACGTGCCACCTTCTCCCACCGGAGAAGGTGTAAAGTTTAATCTTACCTAAAATTTGAAAAATAAGATGTTTTTATATTATTATCGTTTTTTTAGTTTGCACAGACAAAGACCTTCTCCGGTGGGAGAAGGTGTCGTACCGCCAATAAATTATAATATCAATTTTTCTTCATGCGGTGCGACGGATGAGGTCGTCTGTACTGTATTATTAGATTTACTCAACCTGTTTTTTGCTGGTTGTTGACTTTTCAACGAGTTTGTGTTACACTATATTTTGCAGTTTTACAAAAATTATCAAGAAAAACGCAAACTAAATACAGTGTCTTATTACGGATTAACGCTTTAAAGGGGAGGGGTCCACTGTGGAAGATATAAAAAGAAAAGTTGCAAAAAATATAACCGAGCTTCGTATTCTCAATAATATGACACAGATGGAACTTGCCGAAAAGCTTAATTATTCCGACAAGACCATATCAAAATGGGAAAGAGCAGAGTCGTCGCCCGATATATCGGTATTGGTTGAAATAGCGGACTTGTTCGGTGTTACGCTTGACTACCTTGTGAAAGCGGATAATATTGAAGAGGCTGTTGTTACCCATAAAACTAAAGAAACAAGATATAACCGACGTGCAATATCGTATATTGCAGAGGGCGGAGCTTGGATTATAGCCGTTTTCGCATTTATTATTACAACTTTAATTATAGACAAAATGACGTTTCAGTGGCTATATTTTGTATATGCTTTACCCATTGTTTTGATTGTAAAACTGATTTTTAATTCCATTTGGTTTAACCCAAGGCACAATTATCTTATAATATCGGCTTTGGTTTGGTCGATACTCGCGACAATACATATTACTTTTCTTTATTTTAAAATAGACGTATCCCTTATTTATTTGCTTGGAGCCGCAGGGCAAGTGGTAATAGTTCTGTGCTCATTTATAAACAAACCAAAAATCAAATAAAATTAAAAAACACCCTGTTTTTCAAGGAAAACAGGGTGTTTTTTGGTAATTCTCCGTTTCGTAGAGTCGTAGAATTGCAATTATACGGAATGGAAACCCAAAAGTAGACGTTATTCTATTATATTTAGGTTTACTCCTTTTTAATACAATTATATAATAGCAAATTATAACTGTATACAAAAAAAAAGGAGTAGTGAAATGAATAAAGAAATACCGATTTTCTTTTCGACCGACGATAACTACATACCGTATCTTGATGTAGCTATTGCCTCGCTTATTGATAATGCTTCAAAAAAATATAGCTATAGGATTATTGTGCTGAACACAGGGCTTCAGCCGGAAAATATTGCCAAAGTTAAGCTAAATGAACGTGACGGTTTTGCAATTGACTTTTTTGATATTTCAAAACACTTGAAGAATATAAAGTCACATTTTAAAAACGTTTATCATTTTTCAATTGTAACCTATTATCGACTTTTTATTGCATCGCTTTTTCCGCAATATGAAAAAATTGTATATCTTGATTGCGACCTTGTGGTGCTTGGAGATATATCTGAGCTTTACAATATCAGTCTTGGTAATAACATTCTCGGTGCGGTGGCAGATCAACACGTAGGTAATACAAATGAGTTTAGAGTTTATGCCGAAAGAGCTATAGGCGTTAACCCGGATACCTATTTTAATGCGGGAGTTTTGGTAATAAATCTAAACAAGTTTAGAAATGACAATATTGAAGAAAAGTTTGTTGAGCTTATTACTAAATATGATTTTGATTTGCTTGATCCCGATCAGGCATATCTTAACTATCTCTGTCAAGGTAAAATTTATATGTTGCCAAGCAGTTGGAACAAGGTGCCTATGCCCTTTGCTTGCAAGAGTGAAAAGAATATTGTTCATTATGCATTATATAAAAAGCCTTGGCAATATGATGATATAACAGACGGTGACTGTTTCTGGGAGTATGCTGAGAAATCCCCGTTCTATCAACAAATACTTCAAAATAAGGCTATGTTCGGAGAGGCAGAAAGGGCCGAAAAGGAAGCTGCCGCTAAAGATATTATTGAACACGCAAAAAAAATTGCGGCATCTGATTATACCTTTTCAAAATTAATCTGTGGGAGATAAATAATATGGAAAAGAGTGTTCATAAGTTAGAACTGCTCAAAAGAATTGCCGAGCTTGAAAAAAATGAATTATGGCATCTTGACGTCGAAGATGATCCTGAAACCTTTCCGCTTATGCCCGATAAAATAGATTACCTGAACGAGAAGCTTATTAACAAAATCAAAAATAAGATTGCCAATATTTTTGGTTCACGCTTTTTTGATAAGATGATTGCAGACAGACAGCTTATCATAAAAGAAGTTCGCGGTATTGAAAATTTTACCGCTGTTAAGGGCGGTAAAATCGTTACTTGCAACCATTTCAGCATTTGCGACAATTATGCGGTATGGGTTGCCCTTCGTGATTATATGGACGGAAAGCTTCTTTATAAGGTTATTCGCGAGGGTAACTATACCAATCCGCCGAAGCCTTTTGGACTTTTTATGCGGCATTGCAATACTTTGCCCCTTTCAAGCCAGAAGGCAACAATGGCGAAATTTATGAAGGCTTTTGCAGAACTGTTACGCCGAGGTGAAACTATATTGATATATCCCGAACAGGGTATGTGGTGGAACTACCGTAAGCCGCGCCCTATGCAAGACGGTGCCTTTTCTCTTGCCGCACGTAATAAAGTACCTGTAGTGCCGATATTTATTACTATGGAAGACAGTGACGTGCTTGATGCCGACGGTTTCTTTGTTCAGGAATATACAGTTCATATACTTCCCGCAATATACCCCGACGAAAGTATATCCTATCCAAAAGCTAAGATAGATATGAAAAATAAAAATTACGAGGCTTGGGTTAAAACCTATGAAGAATTTTATCAAAAGCCTCTTCGGTACGGTGAATTATGAAGCTATATTTGTCAGTAATCGGCATAGCGATGCTTTTAATATCTGTAGTTAATATTGTTTTTGGTACGGCTGCTTGGTATAACGTTATTATTGCCGTTGTTTTATGTACCGCCGCACAGTTTGCACTTGACGGTCTTGTTGCAATAATTATTAATAAAATGCCGGATAAGCTTTTTGGTATAGATAATCCTCTATACGTTGTATCCGAGGCGGAAAAATCTTTTTATAAAAAAATAAAAGTTAAAAGCTGGAAGGATAGTGTTTGGGAGCTTGGGGGGCTTGGCGGCTTCAGTAAAAAGAATTTAGTTGAGCCCGGCAGTCCTGAGTATATAGAGAAGTTTATTGTGGAGTGTAATAAGGGCGTTCTTACCCACAGACTTTCATACCCTATAGGTTTTTTGCCAATGCTTTTTATGCCTAAGGTGTGCGCATTTTTCGTTGGTTTTCCTGTAGCTGTGGTAAACCTGTTTTTAAACGTTTTGCCAACGTTGGTGCTTCGGTATAATACGCCAAAGCTTCATGCAATATTAAAAAGATTGCGTAGAAAAACAGAAAGAATTAAAGAGACAAATTAATAAAAATGGAGCTGTCTCAATTGCTTTTTTTAGAGTAGAAATGCTTCCTTTTTGATAGACGACCTCATCCGTCTCGGCAGCAAAGAAAGATATTCAATAAAGATTGTATCCTGCCTCGACACCTTCTCCCACCGGAGAAGGTCTTTGTCTGTACAGACTTAAACAAATCTTATTATATGCTTTTACATTGTACCTTCTCCGGTGGGAGAAGGTGTCGTACCGCAAGTAAACTCTGTTTTTCTATTTTTCTTTATGCGGTGCGACGGATGAGGTCGTCTTTCTCTCTTTGTTTATTTGACTCTTAAAAATAGGGCTGTCTCAAAAGCCATTTTCTTTGCTAATGAGACAGCCCCTTATAAATTTGACTTACCAGGGCTTTATCAGTTCGCTTCTGAATGAAGGCTTGTAACCGTGCTCGTGGCACCATTTGATTCCTGCTTCAACGCGTTCTGCATAGTCGGGCAGATACTTGCGG
>JAFQOB010000065.1 GCA_017395725.1 Clostridia bacterium | reverse complement strand
CCCTCTTTAATTATTTTCATAGTTAATTCCTCCACAAAAAACAATTTAAGTCATGTTGCATATTGCTTTAGTATTGATAAGCCCATGTTTATCAAACCACATTTTCATAATACCTTTTGTGTTTCAGTATGTCAATAAAAACAATGAATTAAAAAATTATTTTTTCCATTTTTCGTTGTTTTGTACACAAAAATGCTCTATTTGGAAATGCAACAAAAATAAAAAATTAATGAGTTTTCACTACTCCGCAATCTGCATAAAAAACTATATAAAAAAAGGTAAGTCATTTTCCGAATTCATATTGACAATTATTGGTGTTTAGTGTAAAATTAATAGTTAATAACACTTATATTTTTAAAATCTAAAAAAGTTTAAAATAGAAAAAAGGAGAAAGATTTTATGACCAACAACCGTTTCGCAAAAGAAGGTCTTACCTTTGACGACGTATTGCTTATTCCTGCAAAGAGTGACGTTCTTCCCAACACAGTTAAGCTCGAAACTTATATCACCAAGAAAATTAAGCTTAACATCCCGCTTTTGTCTGCCGCAATGGACACTGTTACCGAATCAGGTCTTGCTATCGCAATGGCAAGAGAGGGCGGTATCGGCATTATTCATAAGAATATGACAATTGAGAGACAGCGCGACGAGGTAGAGCGTGTAAAAAGAAGTGAGAACGGCGTTATTACAAACCCCTTCTATCTTTCTCCCGATAATTACGTATATGAAGCTAACGAGCTTATGGGCAAGTATCGTATTTCAGGTGTGCCGATATGTGATGAAAACAAAAAGCTTATCGGTATTATCACTAACCGCGATATGCGTTTTCTTACCGATTACAATATAAAGATCAGCGAGGTTATGACAAGAGAAAACCTCGTAACTGCACCTAAGGGAACAACACTTTCCGAGGCTCAGGAAATCCTCCGTAAGCATAAGATCGAAAAGCTTCCCCTTGTTGATGAAGAAGGTAAGCTTTCCGGACTTATCACTATTAAAGATATTGAAAAGGCTACCAAATATCCTAATTCAGCAAAAGACTCCAGCGGAAGACTTCTTTGCGGTGCGGCAATCGGCGTAACAGCTGACGTTTTGACAAGAGTTGAAGCTCTTCTCTCTGCAGGCGCTGACCTTTTGGTGCTTGACTCGGCTCACGGTCATTCTCAGAATATTCTCAACTGTTTGAAGAAAATAAAGGAAGCATTCCCCGAAGCTCAGATATGTGCAGGTAATATTGCAACCCCCGAAGCTGCAGAAGACCTTATCAAAGCAGGCGCTGATGCAATCAAAGTAGGTATCGGCCCAGGTTCTATTTGTACAACACGTGTAGTTGCAGGTATCGGTGTTCCTCAGATTACAGCAATAAACGACGTATACGAAGTTGCTAAAGAATACGGTATTCCCGTAATAGCAGACGGCGGTATTAAATACAGCGGTGATCTTCCCAAGGCAATTGCAGCAGGTGCCGACGCAATTATGATAGGTTCTCTGTTTGCAGGTTGTGAAGAATCCCCCGGTGATTCTGAAATCTATCAGGGCAGACGCTTCAAGGTATATCGCGGAATGGGTTCACTTGCCGCTATGGAAAAGGGTTCAAAAGACCGTTACTTCCAGGAAGGAAGCTCAGCTAACAAGCTCGTTCCCGAAGGCGTTGAAGGACGTGTACCTTACAAAGGTCCCCTTGCAGATACGGTATATCAGCTTATCGGCGGTCTCCGTTCAGGTATGGGTTAT
>JAFQOB010000064.1 GCA_017395725.1 Clostridia bacterium | reverse complement strand
TACTCGAAAGAGAAGCTTTAGAAGCATAATGTCGGCAACAAACACGATTGCAAGCGCTGCATAACCTAACGAAAGCATAATAGCTTTGTCAAAGTTGGTAGTGTTCATCATTTGTTCTGTGGGGAAGGTCATTGCTCTTTGTATGAATCCGGGGAGAATGATTGCTCCCGCGATGATAACAACAAAAAACAGTAAGGATAATACAATGGAAATATTTACGGAATATTTAGATGAAATTTTTAACATATAGCCAATACCTGCCTTTCTGTATTTTTATAATACACCATACATTTTTGTTTGTCAATAGTTTTTTATCGAAAAACAATAAAATGTAGTTTATATGCATTGAAAATGGGGGGATAAAGACAAAAAACAACACAACCGTGTACGGTAAAACCCGTAGACACGGCTGTGTTGCTATATAATTTATAAAAGGAAGTACGAATTATTTTTCAGATTTTGTTTTGTTTTTATCATCTGAACAGCAAGAACAGCCCGAACTGCAGGAAGAGCAGTGACCTGAGCAAGAACTGCCGTCAGGGCAGCCGATACATTTTCTGCCACTCTTTTTTGCTTTTACAATGTAACCTATTGCCAAACCGAGCAATACGGCAATTATTCCGATAATCACAAAATCCATAGTCTTTTACCTTTTTCTTTATAATTATTTTTCTTTTTGAAGCTTTTTGTCAGAATTAATGCAGAGATAGACAACGATTGCAGCCATTATTGCAACTGCGATACCGCCGATTAATGCTCCGCCCACGTGGAGAGAAGCGGGAGAAGTGATAAGAGTACCTACAGTATATACTATGTATCCAACAGTAAATCCTACACCGAGCTGAAGAGCAATACCGCTCCATAACCATTTTGAACTTTTCATTTCAGCGTTCATAGCGCCTATTGCCGCAAAGCAAGGGGGAGTGAAGAGGTTAAACATAAGATATGCAAGAGCTGCAGCCTTGGTAAGACCGAATATACCGGCAACCTCAGTACCTGCACCTTCCATAAGAACAAGCTCTTCGGTGTCAATAAGGTTTGCAATTCCGTAGCATACTGCAAGAGTACCGACAACGTTTTCTTTAGCTATAAAGCCTGTAACAGCTGCTGCCGCAAGCTGCCAAGCGTGATATCCGACGATGGGAATAAGCACGTATGCAAAGGGGGTGGCGATTGTTGCGAGAATAGAAGTGTTTTCCGCACCCTCTGCAATAGTCTGGAAGCTCCAGTTGAAAGACTGCATAACCTGAACTGCAGTGTTACATACAAGGATAATTGTAGCGGCTTTTACTATGTAAGACCAACCGCGAGAGCACATTGACTTAAATGCTCTGAGAAGGCTGGGGAGCTTATATTCGGGGAGCTCAATAATGAAGAATGAGCGTTTAGATTTGTTGCCTGTAATTTTATTAACGATAAGTGCACCTAAGAAGATGATGACAATACCGACGAAGTACATAAGGGGACCTACCCAAGATGCATCACCGAAGAATGCGCCGGCAAAAAGGGAAATAACGGGAAGCTTAGCACCGCAGGGCATAAAGGGTGCTAACATTGCGGTAGCTCTGCGTTCACGTTCATTACGAATTGTACGACAAGCCATAACGCCGGGAATAGCACAACCTGTACCGATAACAAAGGGGATTACGGATTTACCTGAGAGACCGACTTTTTTGAAGATGGGGTCAAGGACAACTGAAACACGTGCCATATATCCGCAGTCTTCCAAAAGTGCAATAAGGAAGTACATAACCATTACTAAGGGAAGGAAGCCGATAACAGCGATTACACCGCCGAGGACACCGTCAATGAGGAGTGCGTAAACGATATCGGAAACGCCGAGAGAGGAAACCCAATCACCGATTAAGCCCTGTAGACTTTCAAGCCAGCCTACTAAGGTGTCGGCTATCCAAACGCCCGGACCTGCCTGGGAAATCCAGAATACGCCAAACATTATTACGGCAAAAATCGGTATGCCAAGCCATTTGTTAGTAAGTATTTTATCTATACCGTCTTGTGCGTTTTTGTTTTTTGTGAGGATTTTACGTGTTTCTACTTCGGAAAGCTTTTTAACGTCAATGGCGGTTTGTTTTTTCTTATTGATGTCTGCCTTGTTCAGTGCAACTACCATTGGTATACCAAGCTCAAGAAGCTGAGTGGTGAAGAAAAGGCTTCTGCTAAGATTTGTTGCATCAACGATATTGATGATGACGTCGGGGTTTTCGTTTCTGACGTATGAGCTTGTGATGCTCTCTTCCGAGGTGAAGGGGGACATGGAGTATGCACCGGGAAGGTCAACCGCAATCAGCTGCACGTCTCCCGCATACACCTTCTTAATGGAGTGTTCCTTCTTGTC
>JAFQOB010000063.1 GCA_017395725.1 Clostridia bacterium | reverse complement strand
ATATAAACCCTATTCTCAAAGGCGATAAAAAGCAGATTGATGTTGATTACCTTTTATCTATTGATAATGAGATCGAAGAGATAGATTTCGCTGAAGCTTTTCCTGTAAAGGGAAATGTAAAGGATATGGCAGGATACATCACATTAAAGCTTGAAGCTGACGTAAAATACAAGACAAATTGCGCGAGATGCCTTGCTCCGATTTCTGAATCAATGTCAATTTTATTCGAAAAAACTGTTGTTACTGAAGATACAGAGTTACAAAACGAAGAAAATGACGATTATATTTTATCAAAAGACGGCTATATTGATATTGATGAAACGTTGAGTGAACAGATTATTCTCGAACTTCCACTAAGACATTTATGTAAAGAGGACTGTAAAGGCTTGTGTCCAAAGTGTGGATGTGATTTAAATAAAGAGACGTGCACTTGTAATCTCACCGAACCTGACCCACGATTCGATGTTCTGAGAAAGCTTCTTGAAGATAATAAAAAGAATTAAAATATAACACATATTTCATCATAGATGAACAGTCAATGAGGAGGTGCAAAATCAATGGCAGTACCAAAGAGAAAAGTATCAAAAGCAAGACGCGATAAGAGACGTTCAAGCACTTGGAAGCTCGATGCTCCCGAGATGGCAAAATGCCCCAAATGCGGTGAGTATGTTCTTACACACAGAGTATGCCCTGCATGCGGAACATATGATGGCAAACAGGTAATTGAAGTAAAAGACTAAAAGAAAATTATCCGGCCAGACTGCAGTTATGCCGACAATGTTATCGAAAAACTCGATTACCTTGTCGGCATATTTTGATTTTTCAGAAAAAGGGAAGTGAAAATATGGGACCCGGAGGTATGCCCCCGCCGTTAAGACCAAATAACGATAAACTCAAGCCGCAAAAACCCAAAAACATTAAAGATATTCCAAGATATTTAAAAGAGCTTGTTGGCGGCTTTTTCGGAAGACTCTTTTATATATTTGTTCTTGTATGGGAGACGAAGAAATGGATATTCTTTGCTCTTGTCCTTATAGCTGTTCTTCGTGGTACACTTCCGATTTTTAACGCGTATATTACTGCACAGCTTCTAAACAATTTAGCTAAAGCATATCTCGGAGAGGTTGGCTTTAATTCGATAATTTTTTGGCTTATTCTTCAGTTTTCTTATTTATTTATTAATAAGATTATTGTTTTTTTGGATACGATAGTTACAAGAATCTCCGGAGAGCTTGTGACTAATCACATTAAGGTTAAGCTTTTGAATAAAGCCAAAGAGATTGATATTGGTAGATTTGACATTCCCGAGTTTTACGAAAAACTTGAAAACGCAAACAGGGAAGCAACTATGCGTCCACTCCAAATTCTTAATGCAACCTTTAATACTGTAAGTAATTTTATAACAATAATTGGTTTTGTAGTAATTCTTTGGTCAATAGGTCCTTGGGTTCCTTTTGTTTTGGCCCTACTTGGTATTCCCACAGCTATAGTGAATTTTATATTCAGAAAGAAAAACGTTGAGTTTATGCGTTTTCGTTCAAAGGACCGAAGACAAATGGATTATTATTCGGGACTAATGACAAACAAGGATCTTGTTAAAGAAATTCGCTTATTCGGTTTATCAGATACATTCATAGAAAGATTCAAAACTGTATTTAAAAAATACTATACAGGCTTAAAGAAGCTTATCATAAAAGAGCATACTTGGAATATTTCGATAACAATGGTTACAACAGTTGTCAGTTGTCTGTTATTTCTGTATGTTGCTTACAAGGTAACTTTAGGTGAATTACAAATCGGAGACTATTCACTTTACACAGGCGCATTGAATTCAATATCAAACAGTGTTACGGCGGTAATTACATCAACGGCCACCGTTTACGAAGGTACGCTGTTTATTGAAAATATGATTCGTTTTATGAAAGATAAAAGAACCATTAAATCAACACTTCCGGAACCAAGAATCCCCGAAAGACACACCGCTCATAAAATCGAATTTAAAAACGTTTCATTTAAATACCCCGGAACAAATAAGTTTGTATTAAAAGACATTAACCTAACTCTTAACCCCGGAGATACAGCTGTTCTGGTGGGTTTAAACGGCGCAGGAAAAACAACCCTCATCAAACTACTAACGAGACTCTATGACCCCACAGAAGGCGTTATATTGCTTGATGGATACGATATAAGAGAATACAACACAGAAAAGCTGTATGATATGTTTGGGATAATCTTCCAAGACTTCGGAAAATACGCAGTATCCGTAAAAGAGAATATAGCCTTTGGCCAAATCGACAAAGCTATATCTCAGCAAGAGATTGAAAGTGCTGCCAAACAAAGTGACTCGATTGATTTTATAGAGAAATTACCAAATAAATTCGACACTCCTCTTATGCGCTATTTCGAGGAAAACGGTATAGAACTTTCTATAGGACAATGGCAGAAACTTTCTGTAGCCAGAGCGTTTTACGCAGACTCGGATATATTAATCCTTGATGAACCAACTGCATCACTAGACGCTATTGCCGAACAGGAAATTTTTAACCAATTTGATGAACTCAGAAAAGATAAATTGACTCTATTTGTTTCTCACAGACTTTCAAGCACTACAACAGCCACAAAAATCATAGTTTTAATGAACGGAGAAATTGTAGAGCAGGGAACTCATAATGAGCTTATAGCTCTAAAAGGTCATTATTATAATCTTTTCAGCACACAAGCAAAGAGATATATAACTTCCGAAAGCGAGGATGACAATTCTAATGAAAATACCATTTAAACCGGCGGATATTTTGTTGCCAAAGACTAATTTTGAAAAATGGGCAGTTATTGCTTGCGATCAATTTACAAGCGATAAAGAATATTGGACAGAAACAGAAAATATAGTTGGGGAAGATTATTCCACGTTAAATATTACTCTCCCGGAAATTTATCTCGAGGAAGGCGGAGTTGAAAAGAAAATAGAAAAAATTAATTCCAATATGAACGAGTATATCGATTCAACTATTTTTAATGAATATAAAGATTCTTTAATATATATTGAACGTACTCAACCCGACGGAAGAATAAGACCGGGGATAATTGGAGCTGTAGATTTAGAGGAATATGATTATAGACCAACCTCTAAGAAACTGATTAGAGCTACGGAGGGAACTGTGCTTGAAAGAATCCCACCGCGTGTGAAGATTCGTAAAGATGCACCACTCGAAACTCCTCATACTATGCTGCTTATTGATGATATAAATAAAACTGTAATCGAACCGTTAGCTGAACAAAAAAACAAAATGACAAAATT
>JAFQOB010000062.1 GCA_017395725.1 Clostridia bacterium | reverse complement strand
TCTGAGGCTCGTTCTGGAATCCTCTTTCAGCGTAGAACTCCTGTTCACCGGCTGTAAATACGAACTCCTGTCCACATTCTTTGCAAACTAATTTCTTGTCTTCGTACATTGTTTTTCCCTCGCTTTAAAATTTGGATAAAATATATGTATACCCTTATAGGGTTAATACCACGTTACAAATCGCGCATACCTTTGAGCTTAGATTTTATTCTGTACAACGCATTGTCAACAGTTTTCACCGACCTGCCAAGCGCCTCGGCTATTTCTTTATAAGATTTATTTTGAATATACAGACGAAAAACCGAGTATTCAAAACTACTTAAAATCTCTTCAATTCTTTTTTCCATTTGCCGAGCAACGTCTTCTTCAAAAAACGAATAAACAGGGTCAATATATCCCTTGCGTTTTTCTTCGCTTTTCTCAGTATTCTTGGACTTTTTTGAAGCCGTCCTGAGAAGCGAAACAAGCCTGTTTCTCACACAAATTTTCGCATATAATCCAAAGGTCACTTTTTCCGACGCCTTATACGTCTGAACTGCAGAGTAAAACCCCAAAGTCGCCTCTTGGATAAAATCATCTTCCGTAAACAGAACGTTTCCGCATTTCGCGGCATAGGACTTGCCCATACTCTCTATCAACGGCTTGTACATCACGGTCAAATCAGCAAAGGAGTTCTCGTCCCCCGACCGTGCAAGTTCTATAAGTGATAGTAAATTATTATCCACTAACTACCTCGAATCCTACAGATACTTATTGACATTATATCACTAAATCAAAATTTGTCAATAGTTTTTTAACAAATATATTTCAAATAAGATTTAATATTAGTGAAAATTGTACAAAGTTTTGTAATATTTTACAAAATGTCACTTAATTCAACAAATAGTCCACTTCACCGGAAAGCAGAGCAAGTATACCCCTGTATATATGCTCGGGTCGCGAATCAAAATTATACACCATTCTGTCAATCTGCTTCATATTATCCAAAACAAATTTCAGTTCCATCACTTCATCGCCTTCATCTATAATGGAACACTTCAACTCATACTTTCCTCTCGGCAACGCTCTCACGTTGGTAGATATTTTCGTCCCCTTCTTTTTGAAAGAAATATACCTCAAGGCACTTTTCATCGCGCGTTCTTTTACACTCGAAAGAAGGCGGCCGTTAAGCGTTTCGGCAATATGCTTCCCCTTTTCGGTTATTTCTAACCTTTGCTCCTCGCCCTTTTCTTTTCGAATATTTCCATTCGTTAAAAGCTCGCCGTACGCTTCAATAAAATCGAAACTTGTTATATATCCGTCTTGAACTGACATATCATGTAAATCATTATATGACAACGGATACCCTATACTGTTCAATATATAAAGTATAAATATCTTTATATCATCTCTGTCTGATAACATTTTATTACCTCGGTCTAACCATAAACAGCCGGAGACAAAGTAGCTCCGGCTGTTCAATATTCAATAAATCACTGTTCTTCTTTTGCCAATTCTTCTACGTTTGTATAAGCTTCATAGTTCTTTAGCTTTGCCTTTGTCATAACAGGGCAACCGTAGTAGTCAAATGAGAAGCCCTTGAAAGCCTTGCTGGAAACATACGCATTCTGCAATGTTACGAGAGGCATTACAGGCATATCTTTGAGAAGAATCTCTTCTGCTTCGTGGAGATACTTTGTCTTCACAGCTCTGTCAAGCTTTTCATTGAATGCTGCTTCTATCTTAGCATTATATTCTTCGCTGTTATAGCCTGTCACACCGGGTTTGATATCCCAACCGCCCTCTTCGGGATGAGCAAGGTCGAGCGCTGTTCCGGCATAACCCAATGCAAAACCTGCAAGAGTTGCAAACGCATCTGTTGAGAACATCTGAAGGTCAACTGCAGCTACGTCAAAGTCGCCTGCC
>JAFQOB010000061.1 GCA_017395725.1 Clostridia bacterium | reverse complement strand
TTAAGTGTCTGTTCACGCTCGTCGTGGCCGCCTCCGAGACCGGCGCCTCTGTGTCTGCCCACAGCGTCAATTTCATCTATAAATATAATACTTGCAGGGTGTTTCTTTGCGGTGTCAAACAAATCACGTACACGGGATGCACCTACACCAACGTACATTTCAACGAAGTCTGAACCGCTTATTGAATAGAAGGGAACGTCAGCTTCACCTGCAACAGCCTTTGCAAGAAGGGTCTTACCTGTTCCGGGAGGGCCTACGAGAAGTACGCCGTGAGGTATTTTAGCACCGAGCTTGGTGAATTTTGTGGGGTCTTTAAGGAATGTAACTATTTCCTGAAGCTCCATTTTTTCCTCATCTGCACCGGCTACGTCTTTAAACAATACTTTTTTCTTGTCGTCGGTAGTAAGCTTTGCGCGAGATTTACCGAAATTATTAATTTTTCCGCCTCTTCCTGTCGCTTGATTCATAATAAAGAACCAAAGGAGTACGAATATAACCATAACGATAACGTAAGGCAGGAATGACAACCACCAAGGTGTTTTTTGAATAGGCTCATAATCGTATTTTGTAATTATACCCTTTTCAGCCTGTTCAAGAATAAGCTCATTGAGGTCTGTGTAGAATATGCTGAGTTCACGGATTTCATAAGCTATCTTTTTACCGTCAACGTCTTTCAAATATAGAATGTTGTCATTTCCGACGTAACACTCCGTTATCTTTTCCTGTTTAAACATTTCGACGATTTCGCCGTAGGTGTAGTTGCTGTTATTTGCGCCACCTAAAATCGACGTAATTGCGATAATAAGCACCGAAATCAAAACAACGTAAAAAATAATTACTTTGATTGAACCCTTCATTATTTTCCTCCGATATAAATTAACTCTTTAATATTTATATTATGCCCGTATATTAAAATATTTCGCATAAAATTATTTGGAATAAACTTCACGCTTCAATATGCCAACGTAGGGAAGCGCTCTGTATTTCTCGTCATAGTCAAGGCCGTAGCCGACAACAAATTCGTCGGGAATTTCTTTTCCCGTATAATCGGGTACAAAATTAACCTCGCGTCTGCTGGGTTTATCGAGAAGCGTAACGGTTTTTACGCTTTTTGCACCCTTTAATGTGAGATATTCGCAGAGGTAAGAAAGTGTTCTGCCACTGTCAATAATATCTTCAACAATAAGTATATCAACGTCAGAAAGGTCATTTCTGTAAATGTCAAGCATAATATTGACGTTTCCGGAAGTTGTTGTTCCTCTTCCGTAAGATGAAACCTTCATAAAATCTATTTCAAGCGGAAGGTCAATATGCTTCATAAGGTCGCCCATAAAAACGACTGAGCCTTTCAGAATCCCCAACAAAAGAAGCTTTGAGTTTCGAGTCTTGTAGTCTTCGGTAATCTGAGCCGAAATTCTTTTTACTATTTCAAGTATTTCTTCTTCACTGACAAGTATTGTTTCAACGTCCTTATTAATCATAACTCTGTCTCCCGTGTCAAATAATATATAAAAGTAGGTGAATCTTTGTCCGTAGGTTTAGCATCGTCTCGAAGAGGGAAGCCGGGAATCCAAATAATACCCTTTGTATCACAAATAAAAGGCAGTACGTCTCTTTGTGACAGCGGTATCTTTGCTTCATTAAGCATCTTTTTGACTTTTTTTGTCATATTTGAAAAGAGAAAAACGTCGCCGTCATAACGTCCTCTAATTATTGTATCGTCAAGTATGCTTTTTTTCACTACACACTGTGTTGATATTTTGTAAATATTTTTTGATATTATATCATCAATATCATTTTTGTTTCCCGTAACAAGCAATGCATTGCCGGTTTCTTTAAACTCATTTAATCCAAATACTAAACTGTGTTCATTTAGTTTTTTTTCTTGAGTGCATTTTTGAAAATAAACACTTTGGGGTGTTATAATAAAATCAATCTTATCGGGAAGAGACAGCTTTTTTATTTCGCGGCAACCGCTTTTATTGTAGCTGTAAACAAGCTCTGTCATATTGGACAGGTGTACCGAGCCCAAAGTTCCGTTATCGGTGCTCTCTTCATACATATTCATAAGTATGCGTGAAAGAAGCGCGGGGGGTAAGCTTGCAAATTCTTCCGTCGAATAGGTTTTGTTTTTATCAATATTACTTGTAATATAGTCTAAATCAAGGCGAACCGAATTACACATACCGGAAACAGCTTCCTCAACCGACGGATTAAGCTTTCGCAATTCGGGAACAATGTTGTGCCTTATATGGTTTCTTGTGTAATCGGTATCGGCATTTGTGCTGTCTGTAACAAAATCTAAATTGTAATATTTTGCGTATTCAAGTATATCTGCAGTCGAGCAATAGATGAGAGGTCTGATAATGTTGTCTCTTACAGGGGGGATACCCTTTAAGCCTGACAAAGCACACCCTCTTGCAAGATTAAAAAGTACGGTTTCAAGATTATCCGACGAGGTGTGGGCGGTAGCAATCTTTTTAATATTTTTCTCCGTACAGGCGTTGAAAAACGCATTGTATCTGAGAATTCGTGCACCTTCCTCGAGGCCGATACCATTTTCTTCGGAAAAACGTATTGCCTCAACGTCGATAGATAAAAAGCTTATATTGTTTTGTTTGCAGAAGCTTTCGCAAAACAGCTGGTCGCGTTTGGCTTCTTCGCCGCGAATGTTGTGGTTAACGTGTAGGGCAGTAACGGTTATATTATATTCATCTGCCAAAGAATTCAGCGCGTGAAGCAATACAACAGAATCTTTACCGCCGGAAAAGCCAACCAGTACCGTATCGCCCTTATCCAACATAGAAAAAGTGTCTATGGCATTTTTAATCTTGTCTTTTATGGTTTTTAACGACATAATCTTTTCTCCGTAGTACGCATTTTAAGCGGAGCTTTTTAGAATAAATCAGCCGGGGTCTTGAGTTTTATCAAGCGTAATAAACTTGGTAAACTGCGGCAACCAGCCCATTTCAACGTCTCTTACGGCGCCGTGTCTGTTTTTAGCGACGATAACCTTAGCCGAGCTTTGCTCGGTCTTGTCTCTGTCGTAATATTCGTCTCTGTAAAGGAACATTACAACGTCAGCGTCCTGTTCGATAGCACCCGAGTCACGCAAGTCGGAAAGCATAGGCTTTTTATCGGTTCTGCTTTCAGGTCCACGAGAAAGCTGAGCACAGCAAACTACGGGAACTCGAAGCTCTTTTGCAAGAATTTTCATATTACGAGAAATTTCACCGACTTCTTGTACACGGTTATCGTTGTGATGTTCGCCTTGCATAAGCTGGAGATAGTCAATAACAACGAGACCGAGGTTTTTAACTCGGCGAAGCTTTGCCTTCATACCTGTAACCGTAATACCGGTGGTGTCATCGATAAGTATATCACATTCCGCAAGGCTAGATGCGGCGTGGGCAAGGTTTTTCCAATCATCTGGGGTAAGCTTACCCGAACGGATATTATAGCTGTCTACCATACCTTCACCCGAAAGCATTCTCGAAACAAGCTCTTCGTTTGACATTTCGAGGGAGGAGATACATACAGTCTTTTTGGTTTGTTTTGCAACGTTTGATGCTATGTTAAGTACGAAACTCGTTTTACCCATACCGGGACGGGCACCGACGAGTATAAGTTCACCTTTTCCCATACCTACCAACGTGTTATCAAGGTCGGAAAAGCCTGTGGGCGTACCGTGAGCAGCATCAGGGTTGGTTGCAAGTATATTCAAGTTATCCAGAGTAAGCTTCAATACGTCTCTGATGTGGGCAAATCCCTTGGTCTCGTTTCCTGAAGCTATATCAAATATCTTCTGTTCGGCAGAGTCAAGGATATGCTTAACCTCGTCATGCTCCGAATAAGCATTTTCTGTTATTGCGGAACAAGCCTCGATAAGCATACGGAGAACGCTCTTGTCTTTAACAATCTTAGCGTAGTCAACAACGTTAGCTGCCGAAGGAACTGTCTGGATTATAGTTCTTATATAATTGTTAAGCGTATCGGTGTCGCGGTATACCCCTTCCTTAACCAGCTCGTCGGCAAGGGTAACTACGTCTACAGTCTTGCTCGAAGCGTACATACCCTTCATTGCATAGAAAATCTGCTCATGCTCGGGAAGATAAAAGTCTTCGCTTGAAACAAGCTGAGCTATTTCGTCAAAGCAGTCGGGGTTAATAAGTATTGAGCCTATAACCGACTGTTCTGCTTCAAGTGAAAAGGGCAGCTTTCTGTCGAAAATATCCTTGTTACTCATATTACTTTACGTCCGAAATAACAACGTTGATTTTGCCTGTGATTTCTGTGTAGAGTTTAACCGATACAGTGTGAACACCGAATGTTTTTAAGGGGTCTGAAAGCTGAATTTTGCGTTTGTCAACCTGAATCTTGTGCTGTTCTTCAAGGGCATTTGCAATATCAAGGCTTGTAACGGAGCCGTAAAGTCTTCCGTCAGCACCTGCTTTTGCCTGAAGCTTAACGGTAATTGTTTCAAGCTTCTTTGCAATATCGTTAGCCGCCTGTTTCTCAAGCTCAATTTTGTGGAGTCTTGAAGATTCTTTATTTTTAAGGTCGTTCATAGCGGTTGCATCTGCTTCTACAGCCAAGCCTTTGGGGAGGAGGAAGTTTCTTGCGTAACCGTCTGAAACGTTAATGAGCTGTCCTTTTTTGCCCTGAGATTTTACGTCTTGTGTAAGTATAACTTTCATTTCTATATTATCCTTTCTGTTTTAAGGTGTATTTTTAAGTGTTTTCAACGTAGTCGTCAATAGCCTCTTTCAGCATTGAGAGAGCTTGATTTACCGACATATCCTTCAGCTGTGTTGCTGCCATATCGAAATGACCGCCGCCGCCCAGCTTTTCAACGATAACCTGAACGTTAACGCTGCCGTTTGACCTTGCCGAAATGTGTACGGTGTTTTCTATCTTGCATATTGCAAATGAAGCAACAACACCGTCTACGGTAAGGAGCTTGTCTGCTGCTTTTGCTGCGGCAACTCTGTCTGCAGCATCGGATACACCGCTTTCTTTGAGAGTGTTTGTTGTTATGGCAAACATGCCGCGATATATCTTAACGTTGGTCTGGAATTTTGCCTCGCGTTTAAGGTCTTCAAGGTCTGATTTGAAGAGGTTTTGTATCTTCTTCTGGTTTGCACCCTCGTTTTGCAGATAGAAGCCTGCACTAAAGGTTCTGACACCGGTATTTTTTGCAAAATTCTTGGTATCAAGCATAATACCTGCAAGAAGCAGATTTGCTTCTTCGTGGGGGAGCATACCTGCCGAAAGAGTCTGTTCAAGAAATTCTGCAACAAGCTCACAGGCAGATGAAGCCGAGGGTTCGATATATGCAATAAGGGGCTTTATCTTAAATTCGGCAGTCTTTCTGTGGTGGTCAACGTAAACGGTTCTTTCAACGTTTTCTGCAACCTCGGGAGCCGCAAACTGTCTTGGGTTGTTTACGTCGCAAATACAGAGCAACGTATCGTGGTTTATAAGGTCGAGCGCTTCGTGGGCACCCACAAACATATGACCGTATTCTTCAAGACCTTTGAGCAAATCGAAACATTTTGAAATGTTTTTGTCTTCGGTATCTACGATTATATTTACCGGAGTACCGCAGAACATAGCCATTCTTGCCATACCGACGCAGGCGCCGAAGCAGTCGTAGTCGGGATTGATGTGTCCCATAATAAGCACGTTACTGCTTTCCGCCATAAGAGCGATAAGCTCGTTTGCCGTAACTCTTGAACGAACCTTGGTTCTCTTTTGAACGCTCTGAGTTCTTCCGCCGTAGAAGTCCATATCGTCGGCAGTTTTAATAACAACCTGGTCGCCGCCTCGCTGAAGAGCCATATCGAGAGCCGCCTGAGCGTCTCTTTCTTTTTCATCGAGGGTTCCGTTGGTTGCGGCAATGCCTATTGAAATAGTAACGGGCAGTCTGCCGCTTCCTACTCTAACGTCTCTTATCTTATCAAGGATTGCAAACTTTGTGGAAATAAGCTGGTCAATATATTTTTCGCTGAAGAGGAAAATATATTTATCTCTCTGGAACTCTTTCAAAATACCGTTAACCGATTCAGCCCATTCGTTTAGAATTGTGGCAACGTCATTTGAGACTTCGCGGTACTTATCCTGAATATGCTGTAAAAGCTCGTCAAGGTTGTCAATCATAATGAAAGCAACTATGGTATTTTCTTCTTTTAAGGTCTTGTATGCCTTATTAAGCTCGTTTTGATTATTCCACACGGTAATGCAGTATTCTTTACTTGCCGTTTTTACGGGATATGCTTTTATTTTGTAAAACTGGTTGAAGGCACTTGTTTCTAAGCCTTCTTCGGTATTCTCTGCGTGAATAATATCGTCTAAAGAATTTGCGCATATTTGGTCGATATTCTTACCGAAAAAGCTGTTTTTTGAACCTGATGCCGACACAAATGCTTTGTTAAACCAAATAATTTTGCCGTTCATATCACTTATGATAACCGGCATATAAAGCTTAGGTAAAATTTCGAGGGTCATATTGCCAAGCAAGGGTTCAATTTCGATACCTTTTTTAGTGGCAATTCTTTTTTCAATAATGTTCCAGCCTACCGATACGAATATCAGGAATACGATGTATGCGACGGAGTAAAATATACCCTTTCTTACGGAATTTTGCGAATTGTAATAAACGGAAACGGAAAAGCCCAAAATAAACAATACGGCTATAAATATTGAAACAGTATGCTTGATAAACGATTTATTATGCAGTTTGTCTTTAATTTTATTCAACATAAAAAGCTTCTCCTTGTATTTTTTTGCGGCTTTAGGATATAATCACCCATCATAAGCCTATAATTAGAATTATTATACCACTTTTTTTTGCGGTTGTAAAGGTGGCAACGCCACTTTTCTTACACTTTTCTTGCGGTTTTTTACTCTTTTTCCCTTTTCTTTCCG